>JAYKJI010000175.1:0-3353 GCA_035285405.1 Snowella sp.
TTGAGAATCCGAGTCAAACCCTCACCCGGTTAATGACCTATGAATATTATGGTTATCCCAAGGATTTTATTTTTGACTATCAACGCAAGGTTAAAGCAACGACGATCGCCGATGTTCAGCGAGTTGCCAAAAAGTATTTACAGCCAGATAAAATGGTGACGTTGGTGGTGGGAAATGGTCAACCGATTCAGCCAACGTTAAAGGCTTTAAATGAAAATATTCAGACGATTGATGTCACGATTCCCAATCCGAAAAAATCTTGATTTTAATGTTAAACGAAATGCTCTCTAATCTATCCTTCAAGTTAGTGAAATAGACACTAATTTCTTGATTGCTTACCGCTAAGGTTTTCAGCCCATGAATACTCCTGATCGCCTATCTTTAAAATCCCCAATCCACTTTTTAAAGCGAGATGTCAAAGATTTAAAAGCCGATGTCACTAAACTTTTATCTTCATTAACTAAAGCTGGTGTTAGTGCTGGCATCCAAAATTGGGGGCAAGCAGGAAAAGATGTTATAGAAGCTTTAACAGCATTAGGACTCAAACAAGATCAAGGGACATTAGCTTGGATATGGATACGACAAGCGATGCAAAAGTGTAGTCATAGCTTGTGCGATCACAATCGAAATCTATTACCTGAAAATCTAGATTTTGAGAATTTTGAAGATCTATTGAATAAAGCTTTAGCCCAAGAGGATTTGTTTATTGATAACGAGTTTTGTCAACACTTCGAGCAACATTCTCTAACCAAAATTTTACAAGATTGTTTTACCCAATGGTTGTTAGTAAATCAGGTTAAAGCTGAAATTATTGCGGAGATTAGTAAGAGTTTTAATGCTTATTTTATTTTTAATCTTCATCAAGAAGTAAAGACTAATAATGCGACCTATCAGCCAATTGAATGGTGGACTAAGAAGCTAAACGAAAAAGCAGGAGACACAGAAAAGGCTTGGCTTAAGTACGGGCTATGGTTACAGGAACAGGTAGATGAACCTTTGTTTGGGGTGGAGGATTTCAGCCTGCGACAGATTTATATTTCTTTGCGGGCCTATGTTGTTAGAGAAAAGAAAAAAGAAAATCAACCTAAAAATCAAGAAAAAGAATATGAGCGGGTGGTTGTGGATTTACATTCTGCTATTCGGGATTGGCTCCAGCAAGAGAATAAGCGGGACGGATTGCGGATTATTTGCGGTGGGCCAGGGGGCGGTAAATCTTCTTTTACCAAAATGTTAGCCGCAGAGTTGGCAGAAAGGGGGAACCGAGTTCTATGGATTCCTCTGCATTTACTTGATCCAACTAAGGATTTAGTCAAGGCATTAGATGAATTGATTGAGGGGAATTTGGATAACCTTTATCCATCGAATCCACTCAAAAAGGAAGAGTCTCAGCAACGTTTGTTAGTGATTTTGGATGGTTTAGATGAGTTAGCCATGCAGGGAAAATTAGCAACGGAAGTCGCCCAGCAATTTTTGCAACGGGTTAAAGAAGATTTACAGCGTTTTAACCAGTCCAGTTTACGGGTACAAATTTTAGTGAGTGGGCGTGAGTTGGTAGTGCAACATTTGGGAGAGGCAAAAGATAGCCACCAGGTTTTGCATTTACTACCTTATTGGTTAAGTAAAGAAGAATTAAAAAAAGACAACTATGTAGATGATAAAAATTTACTTGAAACCGATCAAAGACAGAATTGGTGGCAGCGTTATGGGGAATTAAAAGGTAAAAATTATAGTGGTTTACCCAAAGAATTATCTGAAATTGAAACACTTCAAGAAATTACCGCACAACCCTTATTAAATTATTTAGTGGCCTTGAGTTATGACGCGGGAGAATTAGACTTTAGTAAAAAAATAACCCTAAATCAGATTTATAAAGATTTATTGCATCGGGTTTACAAGCGGGAATGGGCAGAAATTCAACATCCTACGCTGAAAAATGCTCAGATTACCGAAGACCAGTTTATTCAAGCAATGGCAGAAATTGCAGTGGCTTGTTGGCATGGTAACGGACGCACGACAACGGTAGCGGAAATTGAGAAGCATTGTCAACATAGTGGTATCGGTTCGGTGTTGGAAGTATTTAAAACATCAGGCTCCCAGGGCGTAACTCAACTGTTAACAGCTTTTTATTTTCGTCAGCAGGGAGTCCAGGGAACAGAAAAAACTTTTGAGTTCACCCATAAAAGTTTTCGAGAATATCTCACGGTACGACGTATCATCACCGAAATTGAGGCAATCGAGGAAGAATTAGAAAGACATCACCGTTATCCAGGGCGGGGCTGGAATGAACCAAAATGTTTACGGCGTTGGGCGGTGCTGTGTGGGGCTGAAGCAATGGATCATTATTTGTTTGATTGGCTTTTAGGAGAAATACAGCTACGGAGTATAGAACAAGTGAAAAGATGGCAGAAATTATTTTGTGATTTGATTAGCTATATGTTGCGTCAAGGAATGCCAATGGAAAAGTTAGATGGATTAACTTTTTTACAAATGAGTCAACAATCTCGCCATGCAGAAGAGGCTCTTTTGGCAATATTAAATATTTGTGCTAGAGTGACAAAAATTATTTCAAAAATTGAATGGGAAAATCCCGAAAGTTTTGGTCAATGGCTATCAAAGTTACAAGGACAGAGAATTGATTTTAATCCTACGTTAACTTTAAGTTGCTTGAGTTATTTAGATTTAACAAATTGCACGTTAATTCTTGCAAACTTACATCAGGCAAATTTAATGGAGGTGAATCTCAATGAAGCAAATCTTAGTGGAGCGAACCTTAGTGAGGCAAATTTACATCAGGCAAATATTAGTGGAGCAAACCTTAGTGAGGCAAATCTAGAAAGAGCGAATCTAAACCAGACGATTCTACGAGGGGCAAATCTAGAAAGGGCAAATCTAATTAGAGCAAATTTGGAATGGATATATCTGGAGGAATCAAATTTGGAAGCTGCAAATCTGTACAGAGCAAATTTAATAGGGGCAAATCTGGCAAGGGCACGTCTGATTGGAGCAAACCTTTACAGAGCAAATTTGACAGAAGTTTATATGGAAGGAGCATATATTAGAAAAGCTGATGTAAAAGGCTTAAATATAAGAAGTATTGGTTTTTCTCAAGTTATTTGGGTAGATGATTATGGCAATCCTATTAACGAAGAATCAGGATGTTAATTAACAATAAATTATGAACCAATATCAATCTAAAAATTATCTAATACAAAGTCAAATTCCACCTCCATGTTTCAAGCCACTCGTCGCCGTTTAGCCCTGTGGTACACCCTTGTCACCGCCCTATTAATGATCCTATTTGCCACCGGGGTTTACCTCTACGTGCGACAAACCCTGGTAGAACGCATTGATGA
>JAYKJI010000176.1:0-5427 GCA_035285405.1 Snowella sp.
GTCGGCCAAACCCTGAACGCTGTGCTTATTGTAAGGGGTAAAAGGCTTCTCTGCTAGATTAGCTCAGTTGGTAGAGCACGTCATTCGTAATGATGGGGTCAGGGGTTCAAGTCCCCTATCTAGCTTGATCAAGTGTTGTACAGGCATCTTGCTAACTTACCTGTTCAACGGGGCGTAACCGATGGGATTGACCCTGGTAGTCAGAAAAGGCGGTTACGGGTTCTGGGTTTGGGCTGATAGGACGGGGGAAAAAGCTCTACCGATTGAGCCAGTTTAAAATCTTTTCGAGCAGGTTGGGGTCTTGGGGGGAAAGGTTTGCAGGTTCGGGATCGCCTGGTCGTTGATCCAAGCGATCGCAATAGTGGCGTTGAGTTGTTGGCAGAAGGTGAGCAGGGTGTCGCTGGGGTAGGCGTTGCCGAAAATGAGGGTGAGTTGGGGATGTTGGGCCAGGAGGGGGAGCAAATGGCGTTTGAGTTGGGGCAGGTTGTTGGCTTCGGGGATGGGGTATTGGTTCAGGTGTTGGTGGATGAGGTTACAGAGTTCCTGGCTGAGTTCGGGGAGGCTGTAAGGGTTGAAGGGTTGGGCGTTGAGATAGAGGCAGTTGGTGGGTAGTTCGTTGGGGAGGAGTTGCAGGTTGAGGGTTTGGGTGGTGGCAGTGGAGCCGATGGGAGTGGTGTCGAGGACTTCAGGGTGGGGAGTGATGGGGGGATGGTGCCAGGCTTGGTAAAATTCGGGGTAGGAGAGGGTTTGAGCGCAATGCCAGATAAGATGACAACATTTGCTAAATTGCACGAAATTAGTTTGAGAATGTTCTACTAATAAATTATTTTTTAGGATTTTAATGACACATAAAAACAGATCGTAGTCATTTAATCGTTTAAATATATCGTATGACTCCCGAAGAATAAAATCGTCTTCAGAAGTAATAAGTATATCAATAAAAGTATTAAGAATATTTTGATTTAAGGGATCAATTAAAAACAAATTTTTGACCGATTGCAAACGAGTATATTCATGATAAGTTTTGTTCATGAGTTCGTTAAGTCTGGTTATGATCTCTGGATATTTTGGGAAGTTCTCTAAAATTTTCATGGCTTTCCAAACAATGGACTCTTCTTCTCCGTAAGTTATTTTAATTAGGGTTTTGGCAATCTGTAAACTTTGCAGACAATTGATTTCTGATAGCTTAAAAATCCTCAAACAGATACTTTTATTATTTGAGATTTCAATAAATTGAATTAACATAGTCTCTATTTCTGAATCAAATGTATGATTTTGAAATAAAATTTCTGCTGCTCTTAGGCGAAAATTATCATTTTTTAAGTCATGTATTAATCGAATCAGTATTGTTTTTATTTTTGGATTAAATGGATAATGTTTTTGTAGAATTTCCACGGCTCTTAAGCGAATATTTTCATCTAAAAAAGCATTGCTTAATTGAATTAACATCGTTTCTGAGTTTAGTCCAGATGAATCAAGGTTTCCCAATATATCTATTATCTCTAGTCGTGTAAGATCATCTTTTAATGTATGGATAAAATTCAAGTTATTTAAAGTTTCAATAATATATTTGTGATTCAATTCAGATTTTCTCAGACTTTTTAGGATTGCAATAATAATTAATTTGCTTTTTTCTGTTTTAACCCAGTCACACAAGAAGCAAACTGTTTCAATAGATAGCGGATCTATTTCACTCAATTCTATCAGTAAAAGAGGGTAAATTTGTTTATATTTTATGTTATTTAATAAGTCTTTCAATATATTTATTAGCTCTTTCTTTTTGAAATCAATCACCTTAAGACTCTTCAACGCTTGTTCACAAACATTATTACTTTCAGTTGTGTATATTATTTTTTTCAGTTGATTAATATAGTCTTGATTATCTTCATTTATTTTTCCCAAAAATTCTATTGTTTCAATAAGTAAAAAATCATTTGTCAATATACAAGCAATTTTACTTATTAGCTTAATTATTTTTTGTTTTATGCAAAAATTTCCTGTAAACTTCTCATAGATACTTTCTAAAGTTTTTATGACATAAAGATGAGACGAATTTTCTTTGGAAGATGAAATAACCTCGCTTAGTACCTTGAGTATTTCATCAATAATATTATCCTGACAAATTTTGCCCAAAGCTTTAATGGCTTCACAATATAAATTGTCGTCTGAAGTCGTCCTAATCAAATGAGCCAAGTAAATAAATATTTTTTTTGATCCTAGTCCAATTTCAGCTAATATTTCTATTGCTTGCGTCCGAGTGTCTTTATAACAGGTTTTTTCAATTAATTTGATTATAGCATCAGTCACTTCTTCTTTATTTTCGGTTAAATTTTCTAACGTTATTCCCGCTTTTCTGCGAATACTTTCATCGTGGCTTTCATGAATAAATTTAATTAATAAATCGATTAGATCACTATGCCTTTGATCAATTTTTGATAAAATTTCTGTTGCTTGCCAACTCACATTGATAAAATCTTTAGAGGAATTTATGATCTCAACTAACTTTGGAATTGTTTTACTTTTTTCTGTTTCTAATAGTGATTGTTTTGCAAAATCTCTAAATGGATTGAGAAATATTACCCAATCTTCTTTTGTTTTATCAAAATACCCAAAACTCCATTGAATTATAGTTGTAATGATTTGATCTGCTAGTGAACAAGCCTTAAATTCTGATATTCCAGCAGCAGCAATAAAATAAGTCCGATAAAATCCCCCGCAATTATCTTGAAAGCTCATTATTTTTTTTATAAAATTCTCTTTATCTAATTCAGTAATATCTCCTCTTCCCAACCATAACAAAATCACTTCCTTCCATTTTGCCTCAAAAATGCGATAAACCTTTCCCTCTACTGGACGATCTACATGATTACAGGGTAAAAAGAAATCCCAATCCTCCACCCCACAAGCCGCAAAAAACTCCTGAAATGTCGGATGAAAAAAAGCATATACTGCCTCATCCGTTCCCTGCTCCCGATCCACAATATTCAACCAACCCAAATCCACTGCTAACTGAAAACAATCCTCTCCCATCTCCTGCACCGCTAAACTTTCCGATAAACGATAACGGGAACTGCTCTCAATGCCAGCAATAGCTAACCGACCCAACGCCTGATGTAATTGCGCCTGTTGCTGACGCTTACCCGTTAAATTCTGTACCTCCTTTTTCCACTCATAAAAATAACGTAAATAACGCTGGTAAAATTGCGCCTTTGTTTCAGGTAATTCCCCCGCCTGTTGCGTCCAGATATAACACAACAAAACCAACCGCAAAGGATTTTTCACCAACTCACAAAGCCGTTCCCGTCCCGACTCCTTTAACTGGTTAATTAACCCTTCTCCTAACGCCAAATTCCCCTTTTTAGTGAACCATTGCCCAATAAAATCATCCCTCTGTCCCTCCGCAAAATCTAAGGTTTTATAGGTCTCAAACTCGCGTAACGGATTGGTTAAATTCGCATCCCAGACATTCACTCGACAGGTCAATACCACCCGCGCCTTCTGCAAATAACCTGATCGCACCTCCTTCTCAATCTGGGCCAATGCCTCAACAGGAGAACTGGCCTGCATCTCATCCAAACCATCCAACAATAGCCAGACCCCTCCTTGTCTAAAGCGATCAGCCAAGGCAAGCCGCTCTGTTTCAGAGACATTTTGATCGGGAAGGGCATCCTCAAGCCACTTTTGCTCCAAATAGTCTCTTAAATTGCGCTTCGGTTCCAGACTTTGCCAGGCTCCAAAACTACCCAGGGAAATAGCGATCGCTAACTCCTTATTTTCGTCAATTACCTCGGCCAAATTTGCCAACAAGGTCGTTTTACCTGCCCCAGGTTCTCCAATAATCGCCACATTTTTGGTATTTTCCGCCTTTTTTCCCCCTAAACCGATATAGGTCAAAAATTCCTGATGCTCAAATTTGCGAGTAACTTCCGCCTTTTCCTCAACACCATAGACCTGATCCATGCCCATCTCTTGATTCAGAGGACGACGTTGTTGCTGTTTGCGCTCCATTAATCCCAACGGTACAAAAATCTCAGGCTCAAATCCTTCTTCTGTGGGCGATCTCCGTAGTTTGGCGTTTTGTTGGCGACAGATAGCAGACCAGTTGATTGCTTCTTGCGGTTCAGATTGAGGCAGTTTAGGGGGATACCATTCGTTTGGCTCGACAATTTCTATAATCTCTAAATCTAGTCCTTGACAAATAGCTGTAACAGAATCCCGATCAATCCCTTCACCTCTAAAAAATCGGTTTACAGTTTTAGCCTCGATCGAGACTGAGGTTTTTTGAAAAATATGCTCGGCAATAGCTTCATAGGTGAATCGTTGACCATCCCCCCGTCCTGCGGCTTTCAGAGCCAGTAATTTTTGCTGTCCTGTGGCGGTAGGAGCAATCCCTCGTTTGCGTGGAGACATAGATTAATCCCCCTCTCGTAGGGGTTTGGTTTCCAAATCCATAATAACCATTCCTGGGAAATTGTTCTCCAAATTCATTACCCAATGATGAAAGCATTGCTAATCCACAGAAAAGGACTTAGAAACTAAGCCCCTACCCTCTATTTCACTAGAGGACAGATAAGACAGTTAAGGTAACTTTAGCGATCTGTCTTAAAAAACGGGAGGTTTTAGGGCATTTCTTAGAGCATGGAATTGTCAAATTACAGAGGACTTTCCCATGACTCCCTTACAACAGTTAGTCAACTACATCATCATTGCCGATTTCTTGCTCAATACCTGTAATTTCATCGGTCTAAAACCTGTTAAATCTCCCGTTACCCTTAATCAAGTTGTCACTACTCAACAGCGTTGATCCCCCAACCCCCCTTAAAAAGGGGGGCAAATTATAGGCTTTGAAGGAGTTGAGATAATGAGCATTTTGTTTGATTTTTCCTATTTTAGTCTTAATTTTGGCATCATATTTTTGATGGCGATTCTTCTATTCTATTACTTTGATGATCGCGATCGCGTTTACCGAGTGCTTTTGATTTTGACTGGATTGTTTTGTTTCTTGACAATGCCTTTGGGTATTCAACTATTCGTCACAGTGATTATTTGGTGGAGATTAGACCATTAGCGGCGATCACGGCGGCGGAAGCGATTCAACTGTGCCATCACTTAGACATTGAGCCAGGGTTAATGATTGATATTTGTGGGAGTGGGGCGGCTGGCTCCTGGGCTTTAGCCAATTTTGCACATATCAAAAAGTCAGTTTGAGTCTGGTTTTTAAAATTTGCAGATAAAACGATTTATTCCTCAAGTCAGCAACGCCCCTACTCTATGCCCACTAAAACACAACCCCTTCATACAGAAGCTCGATCGCAAACTCTAATTCAAGACTCGATAGGGCGATCGCCTCCCTAGCCGTATAGGGATAATAGAGCCACATTCTGCCCTCGCCACGCCGGTACTTTTCTACCGATATTTTATCGGAAT
>JAYKJI010000177.1:0-2951 GCA_035285405.1 Snowella sp.
TCCGAACAATTTCATCGCTGACAAAACGGATGACTGGTGCCGTTACTTTGTCTTGCCTATTTGGGGTACAAAAGATTTTCTTTATTCCCCTTGACTTTTAAGACAATCGCTACAGGCGATGCGATCGGCGATCGCAGTGTATTTATGGCTAACTTTCTAATAGCTTCTAGTTAAGAGAATCTTAACCCTTTAAGTCATTGGTCATATCTACAATAGGTTGTTCACTTTCGGTACTTAAAGTTTTAACGTTTTTTTCACAAGTTGCCATCAGTTTTTTCAAGTCAACCATCCGAATTGTTTGATCCTCATAGGTTTTCCAGTAATAACGTAAATTGTGCGGATCACGGGCTGAAGTAAACATAGTATAATCCGTTTCATGTCCTGCTCGTGCAACTCCCACAGGAATATCAAAGTTATTTAAGATATGAAATACCTGTTCAATTCCTTCTTCAATAGTAGTTGAGGGGATTGCTGTTTGACTGAAAACAGTAGCACGAACAAACCGAGCCGGAGGCGTAAAATCACCCGGCATTCCTAACATTCCAGTCCCTTGACCGAATTGTGAGAAGGTTTCACCAGCGATCTCGATGGAGGGTACATTGCGAGGATCAAGGGCTATATAGTTACGAAGATTGGTCATGTGCCAATCAAAAGTAGGAGAATTGGTTATTATCCCAAGGGGATTGTCATGAACGATTAATTTACCCTCAACTGGTTCAATCACAATACTTTTTCCTGTCCTGTCATAAACGATATAGTGAACTGTCAAAGGATCAAAGGGAAGGGGTTTTCCTGCCTCATCGTTAGGGATTGAGCGAAAGACCACAACCTCTTTATTGGCAATTGCCTTTTTGACTTGATCAACATCGGTAAATTTAGATAGAATCCACCTCGGGAAATCTTGAGGTCCCATTCCTTTACTAATATCTTCTTCGGAAGCTGTAGATTCTGTAGATTCTTCAGGTAAAATTTGATATTGAGCATAGGAAGGAAAAAAGAACACACCTAAAGCTAATCCTTCTTCGTTAATGCCATCAAAACAATTAATATCTTCAAATTGGACAAGACTACCCATACTTTTGGCCCAAGCTGCAAGAATGGCGTAGTCAGATTTATAGGACATTCCAACTGTTTTAAATCCATTCCCCATTTTGCATTGAAAAGACTCACCTGCGGGTATATAGACAATATCTGTATCGACTTCGACCCCAGGGCAATCGCACTTAAATTAGGTTGACATAGTGACCAAAATCTCAGGTAATTTTACCAAACAACTCCTGATTTTTGGCTGCTCAAATGGTCATTCCAACAACCTTGGAACAATCTGACAGTAGGGATGGGTTGAAGTTTATGTCGTTGTGGTTTCCTCTAAGCTTAGGTTCAAGTCTTACAGTGGGGAGCTAGTCGTCCTTAAGCAGCCTCATGGCCGAGCAACACCTTGACAACAAAGTCATTGTCCATAGCGGCTCGATAGCGTTTCTGGGTAAGACTTTGCTTGGACGGTTCGCGTTTGAGTAAATTGAGTGACAAGCGGCGCAGCAGCCCAATATTTTCAGGCCCATGACCGTGGCGAATCCGACTGTGGTCTTCCCGAAAGGTGACATCTAATATCCAATGCAGACTATTTTCAATCCCCCAATGGGAGCGGATGGCCAAGGCCAACAGAGTAGCATCAGCCACTAAACTGGTGATATAGAAACACAATTCGGTGGTCGTTTTATTCCAGAGATGTCGTTCTCGTTTGACCATCACGACCGTAGCTAATCCTCGCCATTTGTTGTTTTGATTGGACAAATCGGGGACTTGGCTGATGGGAATCGCCCACACTTGCCGTCGTTCAAAGCGATGGTGACCGGCTTCTGTACACTCGCTATAGCTAACGTCAATCCCTGTCCACTGGTTTGACTCCGCCGCCTCAAAGAAAGCCTTCACCTGACGGTGCAGACTGCCTTGATTCCCTTTGAGTGCCAGGATATAGTCACCCCCTTGGTCAACGATTTGGGCGGCAATCTCCCGTTGGGTACCCATGGCATCAAGGGTAATAATTGCCCCTTTAAGCTCCAGCAGGTTCAGCAACTCGGGAATGGCGGTAATCTCATTCGACTTGTCCTCGACTCGTTGTTGAGCTAACACCAGATGATGCTCACTGGCCCAAGCACTCACGGTGTGTAAGGCCTTCAGGGATTGCTCCCGGTCGTAGGAACCCCGAGCCGTTTTGCCGTCAATGTGGATAAGCTGAATCCCTAAGGATTCGGTGAGCAGCTGCACCCAACTCAAAAAGCACTCATGCAACTGCTGCGGGTTGAGCAAGGCTAAGACTCTCGAAAAGGTATCGTGAGACGGTATGCCGTTGGGCAACTCCAAAAACGTCTCTAACCAAGATTGTTTGGCTTTGCCATAGGTTTCAATAGCCACCATATCGTTAGCCCCAGACAGCACCGCCAGGATGGCAATGGCGACAATATCGAGCAGTAAATGTTCGGGTTTCCGTTTCACTCGGGGGTCTGACAAAGCCTGAAACTGCTTGCTCAGGCTCTGTTTAAGCTTTTTGAGCGTGGGGGAAGGGATGGATACAGGTGGTGTGCCAAAACCGGTTGCCATGAGCGTTAAGTCGCAGTAAACGGGACTGATGAGATATCTAGATAGTGTCCTCGATTCAAGCGGCCATGTCTAGCCCCTAGCCCCCACAGCTTAAACTGTCTGGTTTGTCAAGTACAATTTATACAAAATAAGTGCGATTGCCCTGGTTAAAACAATCTTTGACCGAAGCAGGTTATGATTCAAGAGAGAAAATTGTTGATCTGGTCCAAGATATTAAACGGGAAATAAGCTTTTACGCATTTAAGTTACATTGACAGCATTACCCTTATTTTTAAGTTTTCTACTCCATTTAATAATCAATCCCCCTTCATTTAAAAGCTGATTGACTACTTTTTCCAGTTCTTCTTTAT
>JAYKJI010000178.1:0-3979 GCA_035285405.1 Snowella sp.
GTAAGGCGGCGGAGTTATTTCAGGAAGAGGCCAAGCGCCTGAATGAGTTGGGACATCACAACCAGATCCCTGAGTTGTTGGCCTACTTTATTGCAGAAGATCAGCGTCAGTATTTGGTGCAGGAGTATGTGGCGGGGCAGAATTTAGCTCAGGAGTTGGCGGCGCAAGGGGTCTTTAACGAGGGGAAAATTCGGGCGCTGTTGGCGGATCTTCTACCGGTGTTGGACTTTATCCACCGCAATCAGGTGATTCACCGGGACATTAAGCCGGACAATATTATTCGCCGTCAGGCGGATCAGAAGTTAGTCCTGGTAGATTTCGGCGCCGCTAAGGCGGTAACTCCCCAAAATCGTTCGGTGACGGGGACAACAATCGGTACAGAAGGCTTTTCCGCTCCAGAGCAGAATCTAGGTAAGACAGTAAATGCTAGCGATTTATACAGCTTGGGGGTAACTTGTTTATATTTATTAACAAAAGTTTCGCCGTTAAAGTTGTTTGATGTGGGAGAACATGAATGGTGTTGGCGGAATTATCTGGGAAATAATCCGGTCAGCCCTCAGTTTGGCACTGTGTTGGACAAGATGATCGCTGTTGGCACGAAGAAGCGTTATACCGGCGCTGGGGAGGTGTTACAGGATTTGGCCGCAACCAAAGCACAATCGCAAAGATCGGCTACGGCAGTCAAGACGCAAATCCAAGTTCCGTCCAGTAATCCGCAAATTTTAACTCAGCTTTTATCTGGGGATATCAAACTAAAGTTAGTCAAGATTCCGGCGGGAAGTTTTTTAATGGGGTCTAATGAAACTGATAATGAAAAACCTATTCATCAGGTTAACGTAAAAGAGTTTTATCTAGGAAGATATCCAGTAACTCAGGAACAATGGCAAACAGTAATGGGGAATAACCCTTCCCACTTTAGAGGAAATTTCTGGATCGGTTTTAATCCTAACCATCCTGTTGAGCAAGTCAGTTGGAATGATTGCCAAGAGTTTTGTCGAAAATTAAGCCAGATTACTGGCAAAATATATCGATTGCCCAGTGAAGCAGAATGGGAATATGCCTGTCGAGCCGGAACTCAAACCGTTTATTTTTTTGGGTATGATGAAAATAAGCTACGAGATTATGCTTGGTATGGAGACAACTCAGGGAATTTTATATTGAATACAGTAGAAATTTGGAAAAACAATCAAGACAATTATTACTCTTACCTAAAGAGAAATAATAATAGAACTCATAATGTGGGATGGACAACGAGCTATCTCTGGAATTTTTTTCTCGAAGCAACCGGGCAGACAAATCTCAAACTCTTAGAGCCTGAACAACCCTCAAAGCCCAATCCATGGGGACTCTGGAATATATATGGCAATGTCTGGGAATGGTGCGAAGATAAATGGCACGACAATTATCAAAATGCGCCGACAGATGGAAGTCCATGGGTTGATAACTATTCTGAAAATAGAGTGGTACGCGGCGGTTCTTGGGGTAGCCATCCATGGTATCTTCGTTCGGCATGTCGTATCAATCAAAATCCTGACTTCTGTAGCCCCAGTATAGGTTTTCGAGTGTTGTGCGAGGGGCCCAGACTCTCCTAGCCCTTTGCTGTTGGCTCTCTCAATCGCCTATCTGGTCTTTTGGTCACCGAAGGAGATGGGCACTAAATGGTCATGGAAATGAACGGTGCTAGAAATTTTACTAGGGGATAAGTCGGCGCATTCCATCACCTCAGTTTTCTCCCAGTAACCGAGCCATCCCAGTGCCGATCTTATCGAGTGATTCCAAACGGAAAGAACCCATGTCCAAACGCCCCCCCCGCTGAGAATTAGATCGGAAGCTGAGAGTGGTCTGGTTCCGGTTGAACTCCCTGCTCTCAACCTGGAGGTCAAGTCCTCCGGCGCTGGTTGGGGAGATGCTCAGAACGGTGTCATATTAACAGTCCTAACGCGGATAAAGAACAGGCTCCAGTTAACTCCCGCTTTTTTTCATGGTACCTTGATTGACTGCCTTATTGCAAAAAATAACCCCGATATCAAGGTGTAGTCTCAATAAGTACTTCTGTTTTTCGAGGTGCCTTTTTGCTTGCCTCCTACATTGATTTTGATTTCATCTTTTGAGCCATATGGAATATCCGTAAGTTGTTTATCTAAAATTAAATCGAATACTTTATCAGCTCCTCTCCGAATGCTATCCGTCAGCACACCAATTCCTATATCCAATTGAGGTTTTACTTCATCACACTCTATTACTTTGTAATATTCCATTCTTTCGTCAAAGTTTATTGATGCTTTAGAAACTATTTCGTCTGGTAGTGAAATAGTGGAATGAAATTCCCTTACAGAAATCTCATTCTTCTCATTAAAGAATGTTGCATACTTATGTGCTCTAAACTCATGGACAAATGGGCATCGATAGAATTTATAAATGAGTGCAGCATATGTAAATAATGAAAATGTATTGTTTGAATCTGTGAGCTTTTTGTTATTAGGAATTCGATTTTGTCTATAACATTCTTGGTATATTTTTTGTAGCTCTGAAACAGTAGGATCTTCATAAACTCTATGGGATTCGCATTGACGTCGACTTTCCAACCATTTTGCCTTAACTTTGTTCACAAATGGCTCTTCAATCCTTTTCTTTTTTAAATGAAAAACTAAAAAAGGCGTACAGACACGTTCCATCCGCTTGTGGGTATCGAGCTCAATAAGAAATTTAGTAAACCTAATTTTATTACCTAAGTTTTTACAAATAGATTCCTGCTCCCAAATAAATGCTAAGCCATCTATTGCGGCACAACCAATAAGATAAGACTCAATGTAAAAATTCTCAAAGGGATTAAAATCTAAGGGTGGCATTTCCATCTCAAGCCCATTAATGGTGACAGCTCCATCAATTAGCTTTTCACAAAGCAATGCTCTAGAGTAATAAAATTTCTTAACACGCTCAGCAAAATCACGTACATCGTTCATCATTAGCCTCAGACTATGAAATTTTTTGGTATATGGGGCTATTTTAGCATAATCTCAAAAAACTTTTTGTATATCACTTGTCTCTGTGCATGACACAAACTTTACCATACGAGACTTTGAGCCAAAAGAGCTACATCCCTTACATAGTAAGCATTGTAGAAAATCTTCGCCGCAAACCGGCATTTTATATCTCGGACTTAGAGCAAGCATCTCAATTAATTACCTTATTACCAAAGATGACCCCGACATAAAAAACTATTCTGAATAAGTAGCCCTATTTTTCGAGAAACCTTTATCAATAAGGGTTCTAGCATTCATGGCTTTACAAATCATTTATGACTGCTATAGGCAACCTTTAATCACCGAACATCTGCTCTTCACACGATTGGCATAGAGTGTATTCTTCATCTCGATATGCAATATCAGTTCGATTGCACCAATCACAGGTTTCTAATTCAAGTTCAGAGATTGCTAATTCAAGTGCTTCCCAGAATTTAGCTTGACTCAAAATTTGTTGGAACGGTTTATAACCTATCGGTCTAGCGCGACTTCTTTTATCACTCAAGTTAAGCTCTCTACAAATAATTTTATAAATTTCTTGAGGAAACCCGCCTTCCAGATCCCATTCCGCATTTCCGTCTTTCATTCTCACAATACCTGAAATATTTGGATACTTATACCCAAGTTTATGATCTACAATGTAATCAGAAACCTGTATACTGTGAGTAAAATTTAAAGACCGCATTTCTTCTAACAGATGGTATAACTCCCTAGCCTCTGTCTCTGTTAATTGTAATTGGTAAAGTTTAGATATTCTCAAAATGAAATCTAAATTCATACGAAATTCCCCATCAGCGCCGCCATCACCACCAGAGAAAGAGAACTACGACGACTCAGGGCCCGGCTCTCCAACTGGTCATAGAGCGGTCTGGGAAGTCTTGCAGAGAGATGGAGGCTGTTCATTGGCCTGTCCTGTTGTCCACCACCACTAGAATAGACTAAGTTATTCTGCCTGT
>JAYKJI010000179.1:0-8926 GCA_035285405.1 Snowella sp.
AAAGGACTGACACTTAAACAGTTACAGGATATTTACACAGGCCAAATCACGAACTGGCAGCAGGTGGGTGGCCCCAATTTGGTGATTTTTCCCTACTCTCGTTCCCTCAACTCCGGTGGGACAGTGGACTATTTCCGCGAAAATGTCTTACAAAATAAAGCGTTTGGCAAAAATCTACAGTGGGTAAGGGATACGACCCAGGGAATACGAGCCGTTTCTAACCAACCTGGCGGCCTCTACTATGCCTCTGCTTCAACGGTAATTAATCAATGCACGGTGAAAACCCTACCCATTGGTCGCAATGCCAAAACCCTAGTGGCTCCTTATCTAGAACCCTTGGTTCCGGCCGCCGATTGCCCCAATAAACGCAATGAAATCAATCGAGAAGCCATTAAAACTGGTCAATACCCGATTACCCGTCGTCTTTTTGTCATGGTTAAAGAAAATGGTCAATTAGATGAACAGGCTGGCAATGCCTATGCCCAATTACTTTTAACGGATCAAGGTCAAACATTAATTAGTGAAGCCGGATTTGTCAAAATTCGTTAGTGGATAAAAATTGAGCAAGAATTATGACTCAAAAGAAAGAAACAACTATTTTGCTAATGGCTCTGTTGGTGACTGGGGGAATCCTAGGAGGCGGTTTTTGGCTGTTTAGTCGACAATCCCAAACCAGCACCCCAAATCAAAGTACCAATCCGGCTAGCAATGCCTCTCCCTCACTGTTGCCGCCCCCCCCTGCTCCGATGGATGTCAGTGCTCTACCCGCCCCAACCCAGGTTCCCCAGGGCACTGTGGTCAAAATTAATGGCTCTACCAGTATGGTTGGCATTAATGAGACTCTCAAAAAACTGTTTCAAACGACTTTTCCGGGTACTCAGGTGCTGACTAATGCCCAGGGATCGGATAAGGGCATTTTAGATTTGAAGACAGGAGAAATTGATGTGGCCGGTATTTCCCGTCCTTTGTCTAGTCAGGAACAAGCCCAAGGTTTAGCCGCCGTTCCCATTGCTAGGGATGCGATCGCGGTGGTGGTGAGTTTAGAAAATCCTTTTCGGCAGGGGTTAAGTCAGGAAAAAGTCAGGGGAATTTTCCAAGGCAAGATTACCAATTGGTCAGCGATCGGTGGCAAACCTAGCCCTATTCGGGTGATTAATCGTCCTCCTATCAGCGGAACCTATCAGGCTTTTCAAACATTGGTGCTTCAGGATCAGCCTTTTGGCCAGTCCCCCAATTTTAAAAATCTGGCACGGGATGCTACCACTCCGATTCTTCAGGCTCTTGGCAAGGATGGTATTAGTTATGCCACCTATCGTCAAATTGCCAATCAGCAAACGGTACGAACTGTACCCATTGATGGTTTAACACCCGAAGCAGCGAATTATCCCTATGTTCGGGAACTCTATTACGCCTATAAAAACCCTCCTAATCCCCAGGCTAAGGCCTTTTTGGGGTTTGCCACTTCTCCCCAGGGTCAGGCGGCGATCGCGGGTCTTGAGTAGAAATTTCCCAAGATTGCAGGCAATGTCATCAAATTGACATAAGAGCGGCTAGGAATGAAACTATTTAGCTAAAAAATGATGGGTTTTCAGAAAGTCTGTATCAATCTCTACTAAATAGGGGGCTAAAATTCGTTATCGTCACAACAGTGGATGATCAAATTGAGTTAAAGCATAAACCCTCATGCGGATTGAGCAGTTACAGGCATTTTTAGCAGTGGCAGAAAGTGGCAATTTTGGCCAGGCGGCTCGTAAATTTGGTGTAACCCAGTCCACCGTTAGCCGTCAGATTCAATCGTTGGAAAGTGATTTAGGTTTTCCCCTATTTCATCGCACTGCCCACGCGAAGTTAACCATTGCCGGTGAAAAATTACTACCGAGGGCCCGCAAGATTTGTCAGGAATGGAGTTTAGCCAGTCAAGAAATTGCTGATCTTCAAGCCGGAAAGCAGCCGGAATTATGTGTTGCCGCCATTCATTCGGTTTGCTCCCATTATTTACCGCCCGTTTTACAACGCTTTTGTCGAGACTATCCCCAGGTGCAATTGCGAGTAACGGCCTTAGGTAGCGATCGCGCCCTCAAGGTATTGCGAGATGGGTTAGTGGATGTGGCAGTGGTTATGAATAACCGTTTTCTAACCGCCAGCCCCGATATGGTAACGGAAGTATTATACGAAGAACAGATTGAAGTTCTCATGTCCGCCGGTCATCCCCTAGCTCGACACAGCCAAATTGCCTGGGAAGATCTGATTCCCTACCCCCAGATTGTCTTTAAAGATGGTTATGGAATGCAAAGACTGGTTCAAGACTGGTTTAGCCAACAGGGAGTAACCTTGAAGGTGGTGATGGAACTCAATACCCTAGATGCGTTTCGGGGAGTGGTGCGTCAAGGAGACATGATTGCCTTGCTACCTCAAACCGCTTTATTGGAAGCTCGTCAAGATCCCAGTTTAGCCATTCGTCCTATTACCCCGATTCCCCTCTCCGAGCAACTCAATACGAAAAATCATCGGGGTTTAACCCGTCAGGTGGTTCTCGTTACCACCAGCGATCGCCTCAGTGTCCCCCCAATCGCCCATTTTTGTAAATTAGTTAGGGAACTGGGCGGCCAACATTCGGAGTTGCATTCCTTAACACTTCCCCCGGTTGTAGATGGGTTCCATTAACCCAATCCCCACCAGATTGTACTCGTTTACCGGCTAATTGCACTTCGGTTAATAGCAATAGACCGTCTCCCGTTTGCACAACTGGCCCCCAATTTTTAAGAATGGCGACCACTTCCCCTGGCTGACCTATCAACCCGTGCAAATTAGGCCAATACTTAACTAACTCCTGAAATGTTTCTGGCAATTGGGGCCAAAAATCTTCTCCTAAAGGAATCGTTGCTAAAACTTTTAACGCTTGTTCCCGAAAGGTTGTCCAACCATTGGCATAAAAACCCCGTACCTGGTTATGAATTGCGATCGCTGATCGCTGCCAATCTAGAATAAAGTCAGATTTTTTGAGTAGAGGTGCATAGGTAGCGGCTTGAGAATCCTGGGGAATCGGCGTTATTTTTCCCTGTTCTAACTGGCTTAAGGTTGCTAATAATAAATTCGCGCCATCCTCAGCTAATCTTACCCCCAAACTTTGAATATTATCTAATAGCTGAATTGGGGTCGAAATCTTGAGTAAACTAGCTCCTGTATCCATACCCTCATCCATTAACATGGTCGTGATTCCAGTTTCGCGATCGCCGTTATATAAAGCCCATTGCATGGGAGCCGCTCCTCGATATTGGGGCAAAAGAGAACCATGGACATTAATACAGCCTAACTTGGGGATAGCGAGAATTTCTGGGGACAGGATTTGACCATAGGCAACCACCACAAACACATCGGCCTCGGCCGCTTTTAGAGCCGCAATGGTTTCTACATCCTTTCTCAGTCGAGCAGGTTGCCACACTGGCAGATTCTGAGCTAAAGCCACTTCCTTGACTGGAGAGGGAATCATTTGCTTGCCCCGCCCCCGTCTTTTATCCGGCTGAGTCACCACCCCCAACAGCGATCGCCCCTCCGATTGCAGAAGGGCCTTGAGAGTGGGAACGGCAAATTGGGGAGTACCAAAAAAGATGACTCGCATGAAGTTGTCTCTGTTGCTTTACCCCAAAAAGTATAGTGTCAATCAAGGTAAAAGCCTATTAATTATAGGGCGAGGCTTTGGCATTCCAACTCTAACACCTTGACTAAGCTCTCATTACCGGCCTCTTTTGCCGACTCAATCCGTTTCTCTAGATTCTGACGAATATTTTGCAAATGCAGTTGAGCCGTTTCATTAAGGGGTTGGGAAGAAGACTGATAAAAATTTAAGGTGGGGCAGAGGGTTAAATTGTCTTCCAGTGAGTAGGGATTAAGCAATTGATTCTGACTGGCTTTTGCTGATGTAGAATGGGCGCGAATTGTCTCATTGACATCCCCCCGAATTTGACTCAGGCCCGATTGGGGGATATGTCTTGGTAAGGAATAATGGTCGTCTGAGGTGAGCATCGGTTTAGTTAGATCCGCCGTTTGCAGAACAGGATTGATATAAGGTTTATAAAAATTGCGATCAGGACGGGAAAAAGGCATAGTTATGGCGATTTCTTCAGCTTTTTAAAAATTTTTGAGATTTCAAGAGCCCTCATTAAGGAGATCAACCGTTGGGATCGGAGCGACAGACTATACTTGGCACGGTCATAGATTGAGATTTTCGCCCCCTAAATCCCCCAATACTGGGGGACTTTGAAGCCCATAAATAGAGAACGTTTCCCCCCAAAGTTGGGGGGCTAGGGGGACTAAACTAAAAAACGTAAATTTATGACAGTGTGAGGTATAGCATCAGCCAATGGCCATGCAAAAAAGTTTAAATCCTTAGCACTCAACATCCTAGCGGATTTTAATAAAAAAGAAGAAGAATCTGTATTAATAATTACATTCTATCGAAAATCACTCAGGAATGTCAGGGTATCCTGAAACTGTAAAGATTCTTTAGAAAGAATCCTTGCCTCTAGAAAGCTTACCAAAATGGTCTATTGGGGAGCTTGAATACCACGAGCATTAGCAAAATCGATCAATTCCTGTTGCAAAGCTGAAGCCGAAGCTCCACTAACGATATACAATTTAAAATCCTGACCCGTGCTCAGATATTGACCATAGGAAGAACTAGACTTCATAAACGGTTCGTAGGATTTATTACCGGCGGTGAAAACTTCAAAGAACGGAACCATCAGACCGTTGCGATAACTATGAAGCAGATCGGGACTCGGTAAAGTTAAGTCTCCCATGGAATCTATGAGGTTACTCAAACCGGCATCCAGTTGGGAAAAATCTACATGGGCTTGACCATCCGCTAGGGCAAAATATTTCGTCTCACTGCCTAACCAGGGAAAGGAGCGAACTTGTTCTAGAACAAAGGGCGTAGCCGGATCATAGCTTCCCCCTGCAATGATAATAGGGACTTTTACCTTGCCAAGACCTGTGCGCCCAAAAATGGCATTGTTGACCGGATTAACTGCTGCAACAGCCTGGACTCGTGGGTCTCGAAAGTCATAATTTTTTTGCGGTAATTGCAGGGCGCGACATTGCAATAACAGGGCTGTATTAGGAAAGGCATTATTGGGATGACATTCTCTATTGAGATTTTGCCAATCAATTTCTGCTCCGCCGACAGCCAAAGCCCCATAGCCGCCAAAGGAGTGGCCTCCAACTCCCACAGAGGTTAAGTTTAAGCGTCCCCCAAATTCCCCAACATTACGTCGTTCTAATTCATCGATCACAAAACTAATATCCTTAGGACGATCAATAAACTCATTCCGATCAAACACTTGACGACTTAAGCCATTAAACAAATCCTGGGCCTGTTGGTAATCACTGCCTGGATGCTGAGGTAAGGCGACGACAAAACCATAGGTGGCAAGATGTGCTCCTAAACTATCAAAATCCTCTGGACGTGAAGCTAAACCATGAGAAAAGATCAGCACTGGGGTTTGTCCTGCTTTCCAACGTTGGGGCTTAAAGACATCCACATAAAAATGGCGATCGCGACTAGCATCATGTAATTGCCAAACTTCCTGGGGAGCAACACCGTAGGGGCCAGGCTGACGGGGATCGGGCAATTGGGCAAAGTTGACAGGGGGTTCAGTTTTCGCCTCCGCACTGGAGAGGGTAGCCATTGTTCCAATAAACTTTTCTGTGGCCTCAATCAATGCCTGTACTAACTTTGCTCGCTCTAAAATTCGTTCTCCCTGAAGCTGGACATCCGTTGGTAATTGCCGTAGAAAATTGATCGCCGTTAATCCCTTGGGATCGAGAGAGGCACTAATCAAGGCTCCTCGCAAAGCAAATTTACCGTTACGCCCCCCGGGAATCGTCACCAAATTCCCAATCTGAGTTAAAAAAGCTTCTCCAATTTCCGTATTGAGAAAACGCGACATTTGGATCGGATCGATCTTGGCTTGGGCATTGAGAAGATTTCTATATTCCTTTTTTTCCGCTTCGGTGACACCCACCACATTAAAGTAAAACTGTAAGTTTCCGTCCACTACTCCTTCCTTGGCAAACCGTTCTAAAGAAGCAATCCGAATCGAACGATGATAGGGACTAAAGGTAATAAAAATTCTCTCCGCCGCTTTCCCTGGCAAACTGGTCAACAGGGTAGAAATAAGACCCAGCAGAAGGGGAAGATGCCAAGAAAAACGTAGTTTAGCCATAGCGGAAATGAAATTCAAAAATTTGCTTTTGAGAAGGTATCCGTAAAAATTGCCGAGTTGACCGCGATCGCTGTTTTTGATGTTTAAGTATCAATGGGTCTTTTTTGGCCCATCATTGGCAGAATCCGTCAAGGGTTTAAGGGGATCAATGGCAGTGGGAGAAGAAGGTGGAATTCCCTTAATTGCAATTAAGGCCTCCATCACCTTTTTAACCACAGGAGCGGCTACCGTTCCCCCAAACACATTACCTCCCTTGGGTTCATCCACTACTGCCAGTACAACATAACGAGGATCCTCCACCGGCAGGATCGAAACAAAGCTCGTAATATAGGCATTTGCTAAATAACCACCCCTTGGCCCAGCCTTTTGAGCAGTTCCTGTTTTACCGCCGATGTCATAACCATTAATTTGGGCAGCTTTTCCCGTTCCCCCATCCGCATTAACCACATCTCCCATCATTCGGACGATGGCATGGGCATCAGGTTGGGAAAACACGGTTTTAACAGGATAATCCGGTTGCCAATGAAGGGTTCCCCTAGCATCCACTAACCCTTCAACCACGTGGGGCGTAACCAATCTTCCCCCATTGGCCAGAGCCGCATTGAGTTGTAAGAGCTTAATGGGAGTGAGAGAAAGTCCTTGCCCAAAAGCAGCCGTCGCTGGTTCAATCGGTTGGCTAACAAACTCCTCCCTCGTCTTCAGATAACTTGCCACCTCGCCAGGCAGATCAATCCCTGTTTTACTACTCATACCCACGCCCTGAAGGAGTGTATAGTACTGATCAGGCGATAAATGTCTCATTAATCCCACCATGCCAACATTACTAGAGGTTTTAATGATTTGTGCCACATCAATTAATCCCCCGCCACCATGATGGGAATTTTTAATTGTCCAGGGCCCAACCCTAACTGACCCCCCATCAAAAACCCTCGTTTCGGGAGTAATGGCCTTGACACTCATCGCCAGGGCAACATTAATGGGTTTAAAAGTTGAGCCAGGCTCATAGAGATCGCTCACTGACCAATTTTTAAAATATTCAACCTTGGATTTGTAATATTCGTTGGGATTAAAAGAGGGTTCATTGACCATTGCCAGAATGGCCCCATCTTTCGCATCCATGATTAGGACAGTGCCTCGTTTGGCTTTATAAACCTTCATTTGCGCCTGCAAAGCTTCCTTCGCTGCTCGTTGTAAGCGCATATCCAGGGTTAGCTGCAATTGCCAATCGTTGGACTGGAGTAAATCCTGGGGTAAAAAGGCGGGCAAAATCGTTCCATTACCGGCTCGGCGAATGGAAAAGCTTAAGGCATCGCGTTCCAACAACTGTTTTTGACTTAACTCAATGCCTGCTTGGCCATGGTGATCCCCATCCACATAGCCGACGACATCGGCTGCCATTTCTTCCTGGGGATAAAAACGAGCATACTGTTGCTCTAGTTCTAAGCCATCTAATTCCAGACTGTGAATTTTAGCGGCCTGGGACTCACTTAATCGGGTGGCTAATTTAATCCCACTGGCTTGCTGATTAAAGCGTTGTACCAATTCCTGCGGAGTTCTGTCCCCTAAAATTAACGCCAGTTCCTGAGCAATTTCTTCCTTGGGTTTTTTAAATAACTTAGGATGCACATAGAGGACATACATCAAGCGATCCGTTGCTAACACATTCCCTAAATTATCAATTACAGCTCGTCGAGGAATATAGGGTTGGAGACTGGTGGTTTGTTGAGCCTGGGCTTTTTTTTGCAGCCAAGCGGCTTGAATAACTTGTAAATGATATAGTTTATAGCCTAACCCCAACATTCCAGCCGTTAATATCCCCCCCACCGCCAGCATTCTTAATTTCGGCAGGGGTAAAGGTCTATTTTTCTTTTTGAGAGGAGGAAATTGGGAGGGAGCAGCTTTACGGTTTTCTAATGGTAGTTTTGGAGAAGTGACAGTCGAACGCTTCGATACAGGCTTTGGCCGATTAGGTCGCTGGGGACGATTGGCGGGGGAGGATTTGGGATTCGTTTTCAACTTCAAATGCGAGGAGGCCATAATCTTGACCAGGAAACGAGAATTTTAAAAGGAGTGGGAAACTTAGCTCAATTAGCTTAAAACATTAATCTGAACAATAAGCACAATATTTATAGAAATATTGATAAAAACGATAAACCGTACAAATAGTATAAACAATCGGGATCTCTGCAAGGAGAGGAGCCAAGGTCAAGAATCAGATTCATTTCCTCTAGCTCCTTTCCAGCTTAGTAGGCAATGGGTTCTTTGGAAATAATCAATGGAGACTGAGCTTTGACTTGTTTGGCTTTTGACAAGGAGAGTGAGTTAGGACTGGCGGCTAAAAAGATATTTTGCTGAGGCATGGCCTTGACTAGGCCCGAACCAGGTTTAGTAGCCTGCTCTGCCAATTGATGTTTAATAGATTCGTTGCTGGCAATTAATTGACGTTCATAGCGTTGCAATGTGAGCAATTTGTGAAATTCCTGACTCCAAGCTCTAGGTGTATAAACTGTCCAACCATAAACGCCCAAAGCAATACCCACTAATCCCAGGGTAAAGACGGAAGTCGCCTGCTGGAAACGCAGCAAAAATTGCAAGCTCGTCGGCAGTGGTGTCTGGGGCAAGACTGAGGAAGGGAGATTGTCAGATTGGCCAAAGTTGGGCTGATTACTGGTTTTTGCCACCTCTACGGGAAAAGCCTGGGA
>JAYKJI010000180.1:0-3675 GCA_035285405.1 Snowella sp.
AAGAAGGCGCGGATGAGGATGATATCAAGCTTTTGTATAAAGAAATTATGTCAGGTGAGGCTCAAGAAATAGTCCATCACTCAAAACAATTACGTCTCTTCGAGAAGGCAAAGCACTATCCAGCGTAGTGAAGCATGAGACTACGGGGTTTCCGCCTAACGGCTGAGATGAGCCGCCGCAGAAAACTGAAAACACCTAACAAATAGCCTTTCGGTGGTCGGCTCCATCGATTTGTTATGCCGCTGCGATCGCTTCCCCCAAATATCCTCATAGTTCAGGAAAGTCTGCAATTTCAGGTCCTTAGTCAAGGGCAGCAGCTCAAATTAGACCACATTCCAAACGATGTTTATTTGCTATAGTTCACTCCGCCCAGTTTTCCAGGGATAGATTGGCAATGCGTGAAAACTCTCGTACATTGTTGCTGACCAACGTTACGCCAAGGCTCAGGGCATGGGCAGCAATCAGCATATCCATCGCTCCGATAACAAGCCCTCTACTTTCCAGATCGCTTCTAATTGAGCCATAGAGGGTTGCAGCAGCTTGATCAAACTCAACGATTTCCAGTGGGATTAAAAATTGCATCAAGGCACTGCGATTTTTCTCTTGCTGTTGGCTCTTGCAAACGCCATATTCTAATTCCGCTACGGTGATAGATGAAATGCCAATATCTGTGAGGGCTAGGGTTTGGAAGCGCGCCAATACCTTAGGAGGTTTTTGTTTAATCAAATAGATGCAAATGTTGGTATCCAGTAGGTATTTCATTTAGAACGCCTCTCGAACGTCGAGGGGGGGTTGCTCTCTAGTGGTCATGAAGTCGTCAGAGAATTGCTCCAAGCTGTCAAACAGAGATTGCCAGGGGTTATCTTTAGAAATCAGAACGATCGCGCTTCCAACTTTTTTAATGTAAACCTCAGTACCCGACATGTTGAAGCCTTCGGGGAGTATGACAATTTGATGGGTGCCATCGGTGCTAATGTGGGCGGTGTTCATGGTGTAGATCCTCTAGGTAAGTTTGATATTTAAGGCTTCTAGCTGCTCGTTAATCCAAATCGTAGCTGTCGCTTCATCCATTTCGATCGCCCGTTCTACTCCTGTTTTAGCAATTTCTAGCAGTTGTTTCGACTGCTCCCGCTTCTGGTGAGAGGATTCAACCTTGTTTTTGATTTTTTTCTGGATAGAATCAGGAGCTTCCCAAATTTGAAATTGAGCAATATCGCCGGGATAGACTCGAATAATCCCTGATGTCCCCTGCAAATGCTTTTGAACCTGTAGTTGCCCTGCAATACTGTTGATATAGATTGACAAATATACTGGATCAAGAGTACTGCTTCTCAAAACGGTAACTTCTGTATCTGGCAAGGCTTCTTGTTCATAGAAATAAGGCGCACAACGTCCAACTGTGCCTACACCTGTTCCATTAAAAAGCACATCACCTTTCTGAATAACTAATGGGTTATTCCCTTCTGGTATAGGTGCATAGCGGTTATCTGATAGAACTACCTCGCCTGCTCGAACATATTTGGAGTTGATAACAGGTAAATAGCTTGAGGTATCTTCATCTTCTTCAATGTAGTCAGGTTGTCGCCCCTTCTGATTCAGTGTGAGTAAATCACCAAGAGGTGTTAGTTCGACTTTTTCTTCAAGTCGTTCAATCAGTTGGTCAAATTTTGGCTGGTAATACTCAGCGTCGAAGCGACCGGAGGACAGAAACGACTCCGCAAAACTCTTGACGGCAACGGTTTCTTCCGTGGGTTGCCAGTCCTGCAAGCCAAGCTCCAACAACAGCAAATCCTCAGCTTGGCTATACAAGCTCTTGGAAAGTAATATTAGATCCAAGTACTTAAGAGTAGCTTTTCTGATGAGACTTTGAAAATCTCGACTTGCCTTATAGATGCTGACTTTTTTCACTCTATCCAGAGTTAGCTGATACTGTATTGTCAACTCTCTTTGTCTAAGTAGTTGTTGAAATCCAAAACGGCTTCTCAAAAAAACAAGTAGATAGTAAGGATCTATATTTATAATCTTCTTAACCCCTAGCACAGTTCTTGAAAGGGCTACTAAACCATAATCTTCTACAATACTTGTAAAACAAGGCGAGCCCACCTTTGTAATAACTAGATCGCCTTTTTCCAATACGTTAACGCCTTTGCTTTCTTCAACAAACGAGAGTGGGATTTTTTCAAAAAGATCATCTTGATCCTGAGTAATTAAAGGATAATTAATGCAATCTACACATCTAATGAAAGGTGTATCACCAAACTCGTAAAGTTGAGTCGCAGCCGGATAAAATGCACTAGCAACAAAGTCGCCTAATCTTCTAAACGGCTCTGTTTCTCGTTGCTTGAGAACTGCTTGAATCCTTAAGCTATCTTTCCAAAAGTATTCAGCATCAAATCTGTCCCCTAAATCAATCTCGCTAAAATTAACTACTGCTGCTTCAAGCCCATCCATTAACCGCTGATACCTTGCAGCATCAAAGGGCGCAACAGATGGGCTGGGTTCAAAAAAACTGAACTTCTCCTTCTTGGCAAACTCAATGAAGGCTTCTGCAATGCCGTCTTCCGTCAGTCCTTCGTGGTTATACAGGTCATGATCCACCACTAAGTGACCGTGAATATCTTGCAAGAAATCGCCCTCGCCCCCCACTACTCGTTGTACCGGAGAAGGCGGCATCAAGTCACTGAGGTCATCATCGGGTGGTGAACTGGGAGACGGTTTAATCTTGCGCCAGTTCTTCTCACCAGAATTATTCTTGCCCTCCTTTCGCATCGTGGCAAAGAAGATGTTGTAGTCATCCTGCCGAGGGCAAAGTGGGCCAGCCTTTCGATCATCGTTCCACTTCTGCACCAACAGCACCGAAGTTTTTGTGCCTGTGTGCGGCTTAAAGGTATTGCCATGCAGCCCCACCACTGCCAAAATTCGACACCGTTCCGCAATGTAATCTCGAATGTTCTTATCCGAGGAGTTGTTGAACCGTCCTTGAGGCAGCACGATCGCCATTCTGCCTCCCGGCTTCAGGAAGTCCAGGTTGCGCTCAATAAACAAAATGTCGCGCCCCACTTTAGTTTGCCACTTGCCATTGGGCTTTTTTGCCAGATCATAGCGGGCAATCATGCGCGGTTCCTTAATATCTCCGGCAAAGGGCGGATTCGCCATCAACACATCAAACTGAAATTCCCGATAATCTTTATTGCCTTTAGGTCGCAGCTTCTTCAGCCGTCTGAAGCCCTCATGGTAAATATCATCCCAGTCTTCCTGCTCTGTGACCTCATCCCACAGCTCATAGTCCAACGTATTCAGGTGCAATACATTTGTCTGTCCATCCCCCGCAATCAGGTTCAGAGTCCGCGCCACCCGCACCGCCTTCTCATCAAAGTCGATGGCAAACACCTTATCTTCCACATATTCTTTGCAGCGAGGCGGCTTATCCTCCAGCGAAAACAAATGACTCGCTTCTAAGCCCTCATCATCCAAAATTTGCCGCCATACATGAAAAATTGTATGCACCGGAAACCCCGAAGACCCCGCCGCCGTGTCGATCATGTACTCATCCTCTTGGGGGTTGAGCATCTTCACACACATATCAATCACATAACGCGGCGTGAAATATTGCCCCTTATCCCCCTTACTACTCTGGTTGATCAAATACTCAAAGGCTTCATCGATCACATCCAG
>JAYKJI010000181.1:0-63920 GCA_035285405.1 Snowella sp.
CAATACGAAATAACGAGTTTTTGGAGTTGAATAGAGAGGTGCTTAAGGATTATCCCTCTCTAAAAAGTTATTTTGACCGTCATAGTCGTGAGGCTGGGGGAAATATCCAAATACGGGGAGAAGTTCAAGCCGCACTAATTCAGACAGTGATTCCTTCTGCTCGTCAGGATACGGGTTTTCAGGCTTGGAATAGTCAGGAGGCAAGGAATATCAGGAATACTTTATCGCACAATTTAGGGGGAATTTCGGAGCAGGAATTGTTTCGGGCTTGGGGGACGGGTATTCGCAATAAACAGGCTTGGGAGGAGCGACTGCTAAAAAGTATCAATCTAATTACTGGCGAGACTTTTTCCCATTTCCGTAATGCCAGCTTTTTTCCAGCGATTCAACATTTGCTCCAGCAAGAGGTAAAAAATTTGGTCTGATGGGGGCTTGGACTCTGACAATTGGTTATCACTCTCCGAGGGTTGTTCCTCCGATGGGAGGGTATGTTGTCGGGTTATTTCTCCTGTCTAGTAAAAGGCAATATTGAAGGGACAAGGAACTTAAGGTCTGAAATGCTTAATGAGTAAGGGTTTCAGGTCTGTTGTTTTGTTTAAATAATTATTTTTAAAAGAAAGTTATTTTTCTTGGCTCTCTGTAAAGTAGGAAATGTAGAGTTTAGTTGTTGCTCGATTGACGGAAAGTGCTTGGTCAAAGCATAGTCGTTATTGTTTCTTTTGTAGGAAGTTTATTGTTTTTTGTCTCAATGTGGTTCTGTCGTTAATGGTTAAATAAAAGTCGATGCTTGCACTTTTAGATGGTCTTAATACCCTAGCTAACTTAATTCTCAGTTTCATATCTCTAGTCATTGCTCATCCGATTACTTCTGCTGTAATTGCGTTTTTTGTTTGGTTCACTATTTCTGGTTTGTTATTGGCAGTTAAGGATGTTTCCTATCAGCTTTGGAGTTTAATTTTCCGCGTCATTGGTTGTTTTTTTAAGGCAATTACTAGCCTAACGATTAAAGGTATTCGCAAAGTTTTCACTTTCTGTTTTTTAATCTTGCGAAAAAAAGCAACCCATCCCTAGAACTTCGATAAAAAATCTCAATTTTGTAAGATAGAACGGTATATCTATCTAACTATAATTAGAACAATCCCAACATTTTTAGGGGTTGTTTTTTTATGAAATTTTTTGTCAATCAGAGATGAGTTTTTTCCATTCAATTATTTTCTCTAGCGAGTAGAGAAGATAACTAGGAGACAAGTAACCATGTCAGACAATGCAGAATTTCCATTCAATTATTTTCTCTAGCGAGTAGAGAAGTACTCTCGACGAAGCCATTGAGCGTGGTGAGGAGTTCGGTTTCCATTCAATTATTTTCTCTAGCGAGTAGAGAAAGAAGGCATATCTATTTTGGTAGAACAACAAGGATTGTTTGTGTTTCCATTCAATTATTTTCTCTAGCGAGTAGAGAAGATCCAGTGGATTCCTACCGACAAATTGATTCCACACCCCGATAAGTTTCCATTCAATTATTTTCTCTAGCGAGTAGAGAAGGGAGAAATAAAAAAATACGACTCTTGGTCATTGGTTTTGTTTCCATTCAATTATTTTCTCTAGCGAGTAGAGAATTGGAACTTTTTCATTATTGAATAATCGGTTTTAAGGTTTCCATTCAATTATTTTCTCTAGCGAGTAGAGAAGTCCTAGTTCTTATAAAAACGACCCACGCCTGTTGTTGGGGGTTTCCATTCAATTATTTTCTCTAGCGAGTAGAGAAGTCTCCAAAACAATCCTCAGTAGGAGTATCTAGTTCAAGTTTCCATTCAATTATTTTCTCTAGCGAGTAGAGAATTAGGTCTTCATGGTGAATAGCATTGTAGATGTCTAGTTTCCATTCAATTATTTTCTCTAGCGAGTAGAGAATACGAACGTAGGAAAAATGGCGTTTTCGATTGTCTGTTTCCATTCAATTATTTTCTCTAGCGAGTAGAGAAGCAGACCGCTTCCTAATTTGTGACCCGCCAAGAATTGGTTTCCATTCAATTATTTTCTCTAGCGAGTAGAGAAGCCTATAGTCACTGTAGAACCAGCACCAGCCAAGGATGTTTCCATTCAATTATTTTCTCTAGCGAGTAGAGAAGAAAAAACGTATCGTTGACAAGGCTTTTGCAGATGGCACTCTTAGTTTCCATTCAATTATTTTCTCTAGCGAGTAGAGAAGCTTTAGAAGACTTTAAAAAGCAAGCTATTGTTAAGGCCAAGGTTTCCATTCAATTATTTTCTCTAGCGAGTAGAGAACATCCTGTAGTTACAGAGCTAGAACAGGAGTTAGCTGTTTCCATTCAATTATTTTCTCTAGCGAGTAGAGAAGCCTCATGCTGTTTGGGATATGGTTAAGGCTAATTTCCAACCACGTTTCCATTCAATTATTTTCTCTAGCGAGTAGAGAAGTAGTGAAGCGTCAACCACGCGAAATTTTTGCTAATTACCAGTTTCCATTCAATTATTTTCTCTAGCGAGTAGAGAAGTCACAACGCTGTTAAAAACTATTTAGCCTATGTCAAGTTTCCATTCAATTATTTTCTCTAGCGAGTAGAGAAGATGATGCCCCAACTCCCCCCAATCCACAACAACGACTGGCGAAGTGCGGGTTTCCATTCAATTATTTTCTCTAGCGAGTAGAGAAGGGTGGCTTCTGAAACCCTTACTCTGAAAAGAATCCAGAGAGGGTTTGCGAGGCTAGTCATGATTGTAACCTGAAAAGGGGATAAAGCCCATTGAAAAATGCCCAGAAAACTGATAGAGCCTAGTGTCGAGGCTTCCAACATGATAATCAATCTTTCAGCCAAAATCCTTGACCCTCGCAAAGAACCAATACAGATTAGATAATAATAGAAGTGGCTGGAAGAGTTAAAGGCGGTTCTCCCCAAATCTCTACTTGGGAAAACGTATGAGTTGATAAAGGATAAAAGCGTAAACTATCCTCCCCAGTCTTAAAAATTTTTCCAAGACGCTTTTTCAACTCCTCATACTGACCTTTTGACAAAACACATTCAAAAACTGAATATTGAACCCTAGAACCATAACCTTCCAATAAGTCAGCAATCTTTTTGCGCCGTCGATCATCAGGAATATCATAGGTAATAATATAGAAAAACATTTTAGTATCTAGCGAATTAGATAAGGCTGATAACCATAGGCAGGAGAATAAATAAAATTTTTATATCGTTTCACTTGGTTCATTAATAAATCCCATCGAGGTTGCCGATCACCCTGCTCTGTTAAAATCTTCTCCTCCATCCGTTGAACAAAAGCCCTTAAAAAAGTTTTTCGTCCCGAACCAGCCAAAAAACAACCCCCATCTCGATATTCAAAATCATCCCGAATACTGAGCATATTACGATTGACTAAATACAAAACCAAAGAATCAATAATAGGAGCACGAAACTCCTCAATTAAATCAGAAGCAAGGGCCGCATGACGCTCATTTCCCTCATGTAAACAGGCTTGGTAAGGGTCAAGACCCTGTAACTCAATCAACGCCAAAAGATGATTCCATAACACTTGATAACCAAAACTGAGAAGAGCATTGACAGGATTACCTGGGGGTCGTCGAGAGCGTCCCTCAAAAACAAAATCAGAATGATCTAAACAATCCCCAAATGCAGAAAAATATTGCTGGGCAGCGATGCCCTCATAACCCAATAACTGGTCTAGATTTTGGGCTTTGCCAATGGAATCGGTGAGATAATCTAAACTTTTAATAACCAAAGCTAACCTTTCTAAGGGTCTGCGTCGTTGTTGCCGTTGTAGAATGACTCGACTGTTTTTCACCTTACCTAAAACAATTGCCCTGGCAACCCGTAGGCGATCGCCAAAAACAATATCCTGCTGATAACGTTGCAGATAACGAAAACCTCTCTCCAGGGCGATCGTCCGTCCATAACAAAACCCCATACGAGAAAGATAAACGATAGGAATATTGCGAATCAGACAAGCCCGAATCGCCTGGGTTGTTACTTGAGCCTGACCAAATAACAGCACTTGTTCCAATAAAGGCAACTGCACCTCAGCTAAAATCTCATCCTTTTGCTTAACCAATAAAAATTCTTGACGTAGGGAGACATAACAGGCAGATTGGGAAACATACAGGGTTTTCATTCCAAACTCTCTAATTGCCAAGACTGAAGGAATAGAAACCTTGATTAGTCTCGGTCACAACGTTCAATAGAGCGTTCAGAATTGAGATAGGTGATTTCCCCCCGTCCCTCAGATAAACGAGTCGGGTCAAAACCAGCCAATAACCAACGAATGACCTGATCTCCGACCATACCAACAAAAAAACTGGCAACAATTACCAAAAAAGTATTAACAATAACCGCCAGTAGTCCCAAAGGTGCAATCAATAAAATAATCAACGTAAAGAGGCCATTGACGAGGGCGATCGCTAGATTACGAATAAATAAAAGCCGTTGCCGTGCCAACATGACTTCCCCCCGTCAATCTGATGGAATCTTAACTTTCAGCTTAAACTGTGTTCTTTTCTAAAAACCAGCAAAAGCCAATATTTAAACTTTTATTGCAAATAGGGTGAAGCCCTCAATAAAAGCATTTAATTGAAAGGAAATGGAACTTTCCTCAATATTGCCTTTAAAATTGACCTAGTTTTTAGATAGCCAGTAAAAAACGATGACCTCTCCCCATAAACTGCAACGCTACAACAGTCCCCAATCCCTAGAACGTTTATTGCTATTGCTGGCTGTATTGATTCAATATCCTGGTATTGGCTGTAAAGAACAGGAAGAAGAAGAAACAGAAGAACATCATACTGCTCTACTTCCTGTGCAAACAAAAATTCGAGAACTCGCTCAAAGCTTGGAGATTATGCTGCCCGATGGTTATCCCGCTATCCCTACCATCCGTAAAGACTTAGAACTGCTGCGAGACTATGGCCTCTTAGAAAGACGAATGTATCGCTGGGGTTATTACCTCGGCACGGGAGTCTTTAGCCCCGAAGAATTACAAATTGCCCTGAATGCGATCGAATCCCAAGCCCAATATCAAGGGCATCCCCTCACCCGTCAACTCTACCAAAAACTAAAATTGAGACTAAAAGGGTTCCAGTTAGCAAATCAGCAGGATTTATTCTATCCCGTTCGTCAAAATCTCAACCGTCCGATTATCTATACTGACCCCCAGGAAATGATGGTCAAGCAAAAAAACAGTAATACCTTGTTTCATCAATTGGAAACAGTAGAACAAGCCATTATTGAGGGACAGGTCATTGAAATCGCCCGCACGAAAGATCCTTATACAGATCAAGGGGTTGGGATGATTCAGCTTTATCCCCTGCAATTGGTTTATTACGATATTGCTTGGTATTTACTGTGTGAAGACTATCCATCTGGTCAGTTTGCAACCATTCGCATTGATCGTATGAGCGATTATTGCCAAATCCTGGGGATTCCAGAGCGAGGGATTAAAGCCCAGGAACAGAGTCTAAAACAAGTCCATAAACTGCTAAAAAATGGCTGGGGATTAAAACTAGGGAATCTAGCCGAACAACAGGCCGAGTTAGCCGGAGAATTACCCTTGATTTTAGTAAAAGTCAGGTTTTTCCCTCCCATAAGCCAATTTATTAAAGAAGGCGATCGTCGTCACTCCCGTCAAAAAATCCAAGATTTTACCAAATCAGAGAAAGACCCCTATCTCGATTATTCTGTCAAACTACCACTCCGTTCCCTCAATGAGTTCGGTATTTGGGTACAACGCTATGCTGATAAAGCTCAAGTCCTTGAACCCCCAAGCTTAGTCGAAGAACACCGAAAGATGGCGATCGCCCTGGCTCAACGCTATGGGATATAAAAAGAAAATATCGGGTGATTGTCAAAAAAAGCTTGAAGCTCTTTTGATGAAAGGATTTTCCTGTTTTATAGACTTCTCTTTAATATTGTCTAATTGCTATCGCCCTTAAAGAGAATCAGTTAATCTGAAAAGGTAATCAAAAGGATATTCAAAAACGAGTTTGCTAGAACTAAATGCTGTTTGTTTGACCAATACTTTTTTTATTTGATTTATTATACTCTCGATTGTTCCTGCCATTTAAAAAAGTTGGATTAGGCTAACTTTTCTCTTGATTAGCTTCTTGAATGTTTAGGTATTTTTTGCTCTCTAGGACTGAGAGTAATAAGATTTTATGACCCAAACTCCGATTGATCCCAACGCAATTCTCATTTCTGACCGAGATCGCCAACAATTATTAGATTTCTTGCAATGGTTACGCACTACTCGTCCTGATCTTGTCGAAAAATGCCGTAATCCCTATCAAGCCCCAGAAAAGAAAAAAGCTCTTAACCAACTCGCTGAAACAGCTTACGATTTAGCCATTGTTAATCCCTCTGATTTACATGGACATTATCGTGTTACCCCTGCTCTCAAAAAATCAGCAAAAGCAACCGCCGCAGTCATGACAGGTAGCAACTTAATTGATGCCCTGGGTAATTTTTCTTGTTTTCTCTTTGCCTCTAAATCGCTTCCCTTTGTTCTTGCGTTAGGCACTTCAGTAACTATGACCGTCGTAGTTATAAAAATGGCTAATGCCTTATGTGTTGCTTCTAGCCATGGCCATAAAGGACGTTGGGGATGGGCTATTACCGCTTTAGTTTGCGGATTGATTCCCATTAATATTTTACAAACCGCCGCAACGGGGGTAGGGGCTGAAATCTTTAATAATGCTCCAGAATTGGCCCAACTTCGAGCCAGTGATTCACTCCAAGCAATCCTGAAAACTAAAGAAGAGAAACTGTCTCAAGCTTTGGCAAATCCTCCCCAAGTGATCACAGAATGTCAACGGGAAAAACAAGCCTTGGAAACAATGGCTCGTCGAACAGACTTAGAGGAAAAAGCGTTTCAATCCCGCTATGTCCGTATTTACGGTACTTTCCAAAATCAAAATCAACCTTTAAATCTGCCCCTGGAGCAACTTCCACTCTGTATTCGCGCCAACCGTCTTCAAACTGGCTATGACGATAATCTTCAACTTTTAAAACAGGACATCAGTAATTTCAAAAGCCAACGGGCGGCGATGGGGAATGACTTAGATTTTCTTAAACAAATTGCGCCTGCTCAGTACAAAAAGACTTTTGTTGAGTCTAAATCCTGGTTCTTTCTCCCAGAAAATGATCAAGTGGAGGTACGGTCTGGCATTGAATTAGTCACCCTGGGAACCCGTAACTTCTTTGGGAAACTTCAACGGGGGCAGTGGAATGAACTCGGTTTAAATTTATTTCTCACTGGTCTATCCGTAATTACCAGTTTGGCGGCGATCGCCATGGCTGTCAGTTTTTCCCTTTCCGAGGATACCCAACGTTCCTACGATCATCAGGAAAAAGAGCGTGTAGAGAAATGGCTCCGCCAGATGCGTCTTACCCTTTCTACTCTGCACCAAGAACAAGTTGAACAACTGAAACAATCTCAGCAACCCTCTGGACTCAGGATTCAGGATGAACTTAACAACCGCAACTGATTTTGAATTGGCTTTCTATCTACTTGGCTCTTATGAACAAGAAGTCAGGCAAACGGGCATGATTGATTATCCTGTTCATTACGGAGAAGACCTGCAATTAGTACTTGATTTTGTTGAAGAACTAAGTCCCCCTCCACTACAGGATACCTGGGTTAATAACTTTGAATTGTCTTGTGATTTGCCAACCCCTTGCCCTCAAAACTTACCCGAATCAGTTCCTTGCTCTACGGCAAACTCAGGTTCTCAGACTCACCCTGCTGTAATCACAGTTAATGTTCCAACTTCTACTGTCATTATTCCAGCCGATACCACCCCATCGGTGACTGCTGCTCCATGCCCAACGGATACGACTTCTGGGCTAGGACAGATTTCTGAGTCTTCTCTCCAACCTTCCCTAGAGGAACAATTACTGAAACACCAAGAAGAGGAGCGACGTTTATTTTATCTCTATGTCCAGGAACTAGAGTCCAGTGGCGATTTAACAAAATTGCCGCAAGTGGTAAGGCCTTAAAATTTTTGGTTCTTCGGCATTTACCAAATATGAGGTTATCTACTCCAGAACCCATGCCAAGAAAGGGTTTCCTTGTTTTTAACTCTCTTCTGTTAGTCTAGGAAGACATTTTCAGACCTCAGAAGTATTTCCATCGCAAGACTTTTGAGCTATTAAGTTAGGAGGAAACACACATTTTATTTTATCCTTAGAACTAACGACAGAATCCTTGTTGAGCAAGGGGTGTAGGATTTGAGATTTAAAATCATTTCCTAAAGTAACAAAAGAGAGATAAACAACAAACTCTTTAGCCGATAGGGGCGATCGCCATAAAAAAAGACCCTAATCCAGGGGGACTAGGGAGAAGAATCAACAGGCTCTTGATTGTAGGAAGTTAATATGTCTTTCGTAGAGGATTTGTTCAATCTCCTCGTAAAGAACTTCATTAACTAACTGTAATAGTTCTAACTTAAATCTGATTGCTTTGTACATAATTTCCTCAGTTGTGATAACAAAAAAATCCCCTATTGCTAGGGGACAATACCTAAAGATGAGTTGAGAGAAAGCGTTCCCAATCTTCATCACTAGATTGGGCAGTTGCCTCTTCAAGTGACATTGTTTTCCAATCTCTCTCGAAATCCTCTACCGTCATAATGGTTTTGGTTCCGTCTGGGTGATGACAGATAACCATATTTTCATCGTTGAATTGACACATAATTCTCACCGAAAAATACAACACTCTCTCTTCCCGATAGGGTCATGGCGATCGCAATGATCACTTGTCATAAAAAAAAGCCCTAATCCCACAAGGGGACTAGAGCTAACCAAGTCAAAATTTATACTTAATATGGAATTTCATCACCGAAATCTTCACCATTATTTTCAGTAGGAGTGATTGCAGCTTTCACACTGTAACCTTTCTTACTTTCATAATATTTGCTACGGATTTCATTTAACTCAGTGAGAGGATACCCAAGTGTTTCGGTGATGTATCCCTTTAAAGCTTCTAAATCCATGCCGTGACAGGGGTGATTTTTCCATTCAGCTTCAAACGCAGCATAAGCAGCAAAACCGCCCTCTTTACCAGCCGGAATATTGGCTTTATTATCTTGGCGGAACTTAATCCATTTCAAGATTCGCAAACCATCTCGCAACTGAGAAGCGGCACGTTGAGACTTGGTGGGGATTTCGGTAAATACAAATTGAACTTGAGGTTGTTCTTGAACTTTGGCCATGATCGTTACCTTGAATGAAAGAAATGAAAAACACACTCTCCCCTGATAAGGGCCTACACCAGAGGGCTAAGGTTGTCTCTTTTAAAGACTTCTCGCTAAGTCCGTCATCTCTGTGGGCATAGGAATTGGGGAATGAAAAGCAGGGAAGAAAGTATGGAAAAGTATGGAAAAGTATCAAAAAGGGTTGCGATCGCTGCATAAAAAAAAGCCCCAAAATGGGGCCGATGTCGATGGTCGAGTTTAGTCATCGGTCATAATGTCTTCGAGGTCTGGATATTCAATCTCTTCTTGAGGGATAAAGTCTAGAAGGAAAGGATAGCGATCGAAGGCATTGGGGATAGTTTCAATGATTGTCTCTAATGTTTCAGGGTTCATAGGATTTCTCCGTGAATAAAAATCACGCTCTTTCCCCGATAGGGATAGATAAAGGCATTAAAAAAAGCCCTGGATTGCTCCAGGACTCTTCTTTTGACTTAGATGGTCTTTAGGAGTTCTCCTACCTCGCTATAGCGATCGTTATCATTCTGGCGATAGCTTCCGTAACCTTGACCTACATACTCTCCTGAGATAAATAGAGTGCAATGGTGACGGTAAAGGTAGGTTAATTCGCCTAATACCGGCTCAATGACTTCTCGCTCAAACTTGAGCTTTGCACTTAGCCGCTTGAACGCATTGCCCTCTTGTTGTGGCACTGGCTGTTTGGCCCCAATGCCGTTGTATTTTGGTGGGATGTCGCTGTGGATATACATAGGAAGTTAAGAAAAACAACAAGCTCTTTAGCCGATAGGTGCGATCGCCATAAAAAAAGACCCCTCCCGAAGGAGAGGCCAATTCTTTAATAGCTGAATTGAAAAGGTAGAGTGATGTAATACACTTCACCTTTCTGTTCAACTTCAGTTTCTATCTCTAGGGCTTGCTCAATGCAGCCACAAAACTTGTAAGCAGCTTCTACAGAATTGCAGAAACAGACAAGCTTGTTCGCATCAGGATTCATTGACCAGATTTGAATCCCGAACGCTTCTGAGAGATAGACAAAATCAGAATCAGCAGACATTTTACGGAAAGTTTTGATAGCCATAGCTACTCACCGAGACTAAAGAACGCTTTCTTCAGCCGATAGGCATATATCCCCCCGTAGGGAGGGCTATCAGTGGTGATCGCTATGGTGGGTTTACTAGATTGATTGATAGTTGAACCTCGGCTTTGACTTCGAGTTCTTCAATCTTTTCCTTCCAGTACATTGCTTCCATGTCGTTTTTATTTAGACAGTTGATTAAATCTCGCTTGAATTGGTCTAGCAGTTCTGGGTTACAGGTATCGTAGGCTTCATCAAGCATTTTAATGAATCCAAATTGCGATTCACCGTAAAGCCATGCCCTGACCCTTTCTCCTGTCATATTCCAGCCGTTTTGTCTCATACTAAGTCCTCCTTACACAGCGATCGATAATGGCTAGGCTTGCCAGTATCTTTCATGTGCGCGACAACGTACTTAATCGGTTCCGTTTCCGTTATTGCCAGTAACCCATAACTTCCTTTGTTTTTCTCTAGGAAGTCGTTACAGTCCTTCTCGCTATTGAAGAGGATTGCTGTTGGGTAATGACTCCCGTGATGATGAAATCCCATCATACTAAGCCCTCCTTGATAAGCCATTGAATGCAGCGATCGATTATGTCTCCGTGACAACCTTGAGGCTTGCAGTAGCAGGTCAAAATCACCAGTCGGTTCCTTTTGACTCTGGCTGCAATTTCTAGGATTAGTTCTATAGCAGGGGTTTTGGTTCCGTTTGTCCTCCATGCTTTGATTTGTGGCCACAGCCATTTCCTGAACTTCTCTATGACCTCGTTGCGATCACCGTCTTCACCGATTTTGAACGGGTTGGCAAGTGCGCTGGCTGTTAAGCCTCTGCCTTCTCTGCCAATATAAATCTTATTTTCACCAAGGAATCCGTATTTAGTTCCGTTCTGAACGAGAAGCATTTATTTCCTCCACAGTTTGTTTGTTTTTCCGAATTAAGTAATCAAGTCCGTCTATGAGTTCGGTTTGACCTTCTCCGACTGTGTAATAAAGTCTGGGGTGTTTTTCCATGAATTCATTCATTTCAGCTTCTGAATTAAATTCAGTTTGGCACTGAACAAAGCCGTTTTCTCCTGAATAAAGAACTTTCCATTTTCCGTTTTCATAGACTGGGGGTTTTGGATAAAAAGAGTAAGTTACCGCCATAATTACCTCAAAAAAAAGCTCTCAAGGGAGAGCCTAAACTATTTAGGAAAAAGCTTTAGACTTCTTCACCTTTTCTACAATCTCTTCATGAGACATAAATTGAGAATCTATGAAGCTAAAGTAGCGTCCTTCTGTCCAGCAGTAGATAGAGGTGTAATGAGAAATTGTCATTTCCTCACACTTGAATGTTGTGGCCCCATTCCGACTGCAATAGTCTAGTGGTGGCAATTCGCTTAAAGCTTCCTCAAAGTCATCCTCAGTGATTTCTACTGGCTCAGTTACATACTTTTTGACAATTTCATCGTCAATCTGCTTAACCGCCTCGTCAAGGTCAATCATGACGACAGTAGGATGTTCTTTTCTGAGTTGTTCAAGAGTTTTCTTGTGGATGGCAGTGACCCCATCTCTTTCGATATCAATCAGACTTGTGGAACCTGGAACGTAGAAGCAGTTTCTTTTCATGGTTGTTTATCTCTATGGTTAACAAAAAAAGCCCCAACATTGCTGTTAGGGCATAAGGACAGGACTTGAACAGATTAATCAAAGATTAGGTTTGTGCAAATATGCTTGATAGAATCGGCGGACAAACCTCTTACCTTGACTTCGTAAGGATAACCTGAAGTTCGTTTGGAAGGTCGCGCTACTTCCTCTCCTTTTCGGATGTATCCATTATGTTCGCTAATGACATTATTGAGTTTCTCAATGTCTGTCACTGTGCCATCAGTGCCAATGTAGGTAATGAAACTAACAAATCCAGATTCCTCGTCCGGCTGTTCGTCCCATCCCCACTGATTACTGAATGTGCCAACGATGCTGACGCGATCGAATAACTCAACGGTTACGAAGTTCCCTTCGGGGGAAACCTCTTTAATTGTCCCCTTTATTCCAGCAAAGGTTAAAGTTTCCATAGCGTGTTAATTCTCCAATTTCAGGGTAGGTTAATTCAGTAAGGTTAGAATTTGTGATAGGTATTGGATATTCCCATCCTAGGCAGCGATCGCCCCTATTGTTAACTAAAATGCAATCCGAAACATACAATCCTGAATTGTCAATTATTGCAATATTGAACTCTTTAGGGATGTCGTAAGGTACATTGTCAAGGTTGACTTTGTAAGGCATATTTTGGATTGATGTGGTCATGGTGTTTTTAGGGTTAGGTTAATAAAAATAGTCCCAACACTAGGTCAGGACTAATATCTCTTATGCTGCTTGTGGCGTTTGCATTAATGCTTGAATGAGTTCTGCCTTCGTGAGATAGGAATAGCGTTTGATTTTGGCTTGACTTGCCAGCTTCTTCAGTTCACGAATGGTTTTATCTTGTAGATTTGGTTGTTGCTGCGTCTGCTTTGGTTCCCGCTTCTTCGTTTTGGTATCGTCAAACGCGAAATTGATGCTTAATTGGTTTGGGTCAACATATTTCTGCTTTTTCATTTTCTTGGGTTTCGCTACGATTTCATCAATTGCCTTGGGGCATCGTGGAGCATAAGCAAGTCCGACAATTGCAATATAAGCGAAAATTAGCACGATTAAAGTGTCCATTATTTAATTCCTCAATTTACTAGGGGACAAGTGAATTTGATAGACGATAGTGTTGCAATGAAAAAGGGCCACATTGCTGTGACCCCTGAAATTTTCTTTTAAAAACACCAAAGTTAAGAGACGATAGTGTTGCTTTAGCGATCGCTATTTTGATTTTGAACTGCTTCTACTAGCAATTTAATTAAAATAGTAGGCTCTGATTTACGAAGTTCATCAACGCTCATTCCAATGTCATCGACTATGCCGTGATACCAAATCTCTTCCTTGATAAAAGATACTAGCGATTTGTACATCTGCTCGTAGTCATGACCATTGAGGTCTAGCTCACCGTGCCTTTCGTAATTACCTTGAATCATTGATTGAACGTTTATCGGGTCAGTCATAGTTTTCTGGCTGTGTTGATGAGTTATTGTTTATGGTTTAGTTCTTGGTTGAACTTCGCCTAATTCGGCCAATTTGCCTATGATTTCGCGCATTGCCTGAAATTGCTCTTGTAAAATGTCAATTTCCTCTTTTTCTGACATGGAAATTACCCAATTCTCTAAAATCTGGGCTATTTCCTGTTCAAGTAGGGGGTTGACTTTTACCGTTATTGTGTCGCCGTACATTAGTGGATCGGTCATTTTAATCTCCTTTTGGTGTGGGATGTAGGTTATTGGAATGCTTGCCTTACCTCTTCATTGTTTTCTTTAAGCTGTCGAAACTTTTGGTCAATGAAGCTTTGCAATTCGGTTATTTGGGAATCGGTCAGGTCTGGATAACCTGGTAGCCTTCCGGCTAAGACCTCAAAAGCGTATTCTTTAGCAATTTGTTCTCTGTTTAGCATGATGAAAGAAGCGATCACTTATTGGGCGATCGCTATTACAAGACAAGCTTTATGCAATTAGCTGTAGTATTTTAGCTGCTTCCTCCTTGGTGACGCTTAACTTTAGGTCGATTTCGCTAAAGACCCCAATTTCCTTAACTTTTCTGTAGCCGTAGATGCGATCGGTATGAGGTTCAAGCTTTGGTTCTAAGCCAGCAATTTCAGCTAATAACTTAATTGTTTCAAGCTTCTCTAATCGTTGGACTTCCCATCGGTTTTGAACTTCAACGGCCCTTTCAAATTCGGGTAAGTAGTATGGCAATAATCGGCGGTTTATGTCCTTGGCTACCTGTGCGGGGGACTTAGTTACAGCCGCGTTTATCGAATCTACAGCATTGTGCGAGAGATTTTCCCAGCCATAACTCATCAAAATTTGGAAACAACCTGAGATTTTGATTTTCTTCTCACGTTCGTTCTCGTTCAGGTAGAGTTTAGCCTGACTGCCTTTCAGACCAATCTCCCCGTGTGAGCCATAGTGACGGTCATCGTGTGAGAGTTTTTCCCATTCTTTTCCAGTGAGTGTGGAAAGCTCTTTTGCAATTTCTTCGATGTTCATGGTTTTAGTTCCTAAATAAAGGTCAAAAAAAGCGACCGTTGGGGCGATCGCGTTCAGTCGATAAAATAGTTGTTTCTGTCTAGCCATTCTTCGTAAAGAATGTCAGAACCATCGTCATCGTCATCGTCTTCTAGTCCGTGACATTTACCACCGTAGAGCCGATGGGGGAATGGATAAGCATCACATCGACAGGTTTTTTGGTTTCGTTTCTGTTTTCGTTTAGGCATAAGAAAAAGCGATCACTTATTAGGCGATCGCTTGTTACTAGGGGATAAGGTTAATAAAAGTCTGAATTGGAAAGGCTTGTCTGACTGTTGGGATTTAGCAGTTCTTCTAGGCTCGTTCCTTCTTTAAGCTGAAGTTCGATTAGCTCTAGAATGTCTTTGTCTGGTTCTTCCTTTAAGGCTAGAAAATCCTTAATTTGTTGCACTTGCTCTTTGGTTAGCATGATTACTAGGGGATAAGTGAAAGTGGTTTATCCTGTGGGGATTGTCAGTGGTTTAATAGACTGAGGTTAAGCTGCGGTTTTTAATAGCGTGAATGGCTTCCTCTTCAGATTCACCGAGATAAGTCCAATTTGGCTTTTGAGCCTTTCCATTTTTCAACTCGTAGCTGACCAGTGAATACTCATCTTCGTCGTCGATTAAATATTGTTTTTCCCAAAATTCAATCCAGTGAATATCGTCAGGGGAAAGATTAAAGTGGGCTAGGACTTGTGGGAAAAGAAATTCAAAGGCGTTGCAAATGCTCATCCCTTCGTCAATGTCTTTTACGAAAATGAGGTTAGTATCGTCAATCTTGACTAACTTTACCTCACAAGCTGATTTGTCTTTGTGAAATTGGACGTTAAACTCAAATCTTTTGTACATGATGCTCCTACAGATAATGAAGATTGGCGATCGCAATGATCGCCCGATTAATTTACCAATACCATTCACCTACACGGTGTCCGTTGATGTCGTTAATGACCCCGTAGGTTTCACCGTCCTTGACCTTCTGAGCAATTTTGTTGAGTATTCGTTCAACTTCCTCGCTGAAGCCATTAATGAAGGCAGCATTTTCAATCTCAAACTCAATCCTGAACTTTTTCATGACTAATACTCCGAACTGTGCATGAGGGTTAGAACGCGATTGGTGACAGATTCATCTTCAGGGTTTGGGCTGCCTCCTTCCATTGACTTGTCATAGTAGTCAATTTTCCAGTAATAGCTTTCTCCGTTGATGCTAACCATTCCGAAGTCATGTTCTCCCCAAGGGTCGTTGTCCTCGTCAAAGTCATTGAAGTTGGCTACAAGATTGATTAACTGGCATAACGTTAGGAGTGGTAATGATTTTACTGCGCGGGTCATTGTAAAGCCTTGCCGTGATTTTCGTAATTTATCATTGAGTTCTGCAATTTTCGATAAGGTTTGATTAGTCATTTAATTGGCTCCTGATTTAGTAATTGTTGACCACGTTTCTTGAGATTGCTGCTTTTCTGTAGCATTTCTTCTAGGATGATTGAGGGGTCTTTTTGAGGGGTTGGTAGCGTTGGAAGTATTAAAAAGTCTCTCATTGCATTCATGGGAGAAAGAACACAATTGAGAGACGATAGTGTTGATTTGGCGTTAACTGGCTATGGTTTATCCCAGACGTAACAAATTAGATTGTTTGTTAGTGCTAAAAACTCTAGTGACAAAAAACCCTCTGGTAGGTTCTTTAGTCCGTGCGACTCTAGCAATTCAATCAGCTTTTCTCTGTACGTTTCTTTCAGCCATTTTGTGTATGGCGTTTCAACTTTTATCGTTAGCATTTTTGACCTGCCTGGGTTAATGCAATAACTTTCTTACATTGTTCTTCGTTGAACATTGCAATATGAGTTTTGCTGAACGGGATGTTTAGCTGTTTGGAAAGCCATTTGTAAGCAGAAGAACGACTTTGGCTCCCGTTTTTCCATAATGGGTCAAAGCATTCATGGGCTTTTTTTCTTAGTTCTCTTAGCTCTTTATTGGCAAGGGTTCCTTTGGCTTTATTTGTTCCATTGTGACACCCTACATAGGCATCACAATTTGAACAGAGGTATATCATTCCGTAGGATTTCCCGTAGATAATTGAGCTATCGACAAATTGACTTTCCCTTTTGCAGTATGGACAAATTGGATTTGGCATTAGTGTTTACTTAGTTCTCGTTCCTTCTTCCAAGCATAAAAAAGTTCTAGCAGGAGAAGTTTTAAGAACTCTAGTGTTGGCACACTGCGGTATTGTTCTGTGTAGGGTGATTCTAGGTTGAAAACTCCTCCCATTAGCAGAATCTTTTCGAGATAGACCTTCTTTAGGCTAATTCCATCAATGCAGTAGGATTCTCCGTCTATCTCTATGACGATGGTTAATGCTGCCTTGGCTTTATGCTTTTCGGTATTGGTGAGGTCGCCCTGTTCAAGTCCAGTAGCGATCGCTTCTTGTTCGATTTCTCCATCGGCAAACCAGTTGCAACCTTCCGTCAGACACTCTAGTTGTCCATCGGAAAAGTAAGGTTTTTCGTTACATTTTGAACAGACAATCATTGATTTTGCTCCTTGGTAAAAAGTTGATTGAGTTAGTCCATTTCCTGCGTTGCTTTAGCAGTTCTGACGATGTTTGCTAGATTATATTTAAACACCTCCCTAGCTGATTTAATGCGAGAATTAAGGTCATTTTCAAATAATTCCTTAACGGTTTCCTCGTTGATTTCCTCAAGGTTGCAATGAATCTCTAGTAGAAGGGCTTCAAAAGTTAGTCCACTAATCAGTTCTAGCCCTCTTTCGCAGGGGCTTTCCAAATTAATGTCTTTCCAGTTGGTCGTGTATTCTTGCATGGTTTTACTCCAAAAAAACACCCCTTGAGAGGGGTGATCGTCTAGGCAATTGTTAGTTGTCTTGTGAAGGTTCCTTTCTTGGGATTAAACACAATTAGATTTTTGCGTAATTGCTTAACCTTTTTGATGACACTAGCAGTCCCGCCTTCTGGCCTTCCGTCATAAACGGCTAGACAAAATGCTGATTTTGTAATCATGTAATCATTACGTTCGTGGTAGGACTGTGGGCAATAATCCTTGTAAAGAACTATTTTGTTGGTTGCCTGTGGCAGCAGTTGTTCATATTGCCGTTGCTGTGTTTGTGACCATCTTGCGGTTTGTCCCCAAAAGGGAATTACAGCAGTCCATTTAAGGTGACGATCGCTTAGTAATTTAGCGGCAATTAAGTCAGTGCCTAGAGCCATTCCAGAGTAGAAGTGATTAACTCCTTGGGTTATGGCAAAGTCGATTAGGCAATTAATTCCGTCATTTAGACCTGAATAATTTCGATGTCCAGTAAAGAATGCACTTTTCATTAGAATGGTATCTCCATTTCAATTTGTTCAAGTTCTTTTTGAGTTGGTTTGTCTGTAAATGGAAGTTCCGCTATCTCTGCTAATACCTCGTCCATCTCTTCGTAGTTTTGGTAGTATCGCAGTTCAACATAGGGCATTCCAGCACATTCATGAACTTCTTGGTAATAAGGCATGATGAGCTATCCTTTAGAAAGACCAATAAATTTAGACGATAGTGTTGCTATGAGCTTTGAATATTTAAGGGAAAAGATTCGGGATGAGGGGTGGGTTGGTAAGGCAATCCTGCAAATTACGGATGATGTTCGCGCCTTTTTAGATGCCCCTAGCGATTGGCTCTTTAGTCTTCCTCCTATGCAAGCGATCGCAGATACACCACCTCTCGCTTTTTTGATAGATATGATTAGTGAGCTTGAGGACATTGCCCCTACTTGCTGTCTGCTTTTTCTAGAAACTTCTTACGGTATTAATAAGGCTTACAATTCTGAAAAATATCAGGGACAACTCACTGCTACTGGGCAGCGTTTGTTGAGTTCTGCCAGACTGCGATCGTCTGATGAGGCCATTTATCTTTCTGGGGTTGAGAGCCTTAATTCGCTCTCTGCGCTTTCTACTCACTTCATGAATATTTCAGGCACTCTTGATGATTACTCCCCTAGTAATGTGATTGAGTCCCTTGAGGCTAAGGCTATTAGTGCTATTGAGGATAAAATTGCTGAGATTACGGCGATCGCAGAAGGTCTAGGGGAAGATGTTACCCAGGCGGTCAAACGTCAGCTAAGGGATTTAAAACGGGTTCTGGATGGTGCTTTAAACCAGAATAAGGAGAATGTTAGAGAGCTTTACACTCCTCGCTTTGTTTCATCACTTGTCCCTGTTACGCCTGGCACTCCTACCGTTGCTGGGGGCGTTGGTTTTATCTTCGATATGGCCAATTGGCTTTTGACTAACTTCGTACTTAAAGCTACTCCGATTGCAGTTCCCGTAGAAGCCCTTTGCTATACCACTACTTCAATTGTGGTGAAGTACATGAATGGTTTAGGGGCTGATGCTTGTCGATTTTTGTCCGGTGGAATCTTGCGCGGGGTGGGTAGTAGCCTCCCTACCTTGATTGCTCCGACTGGTTTATTTGCGGGTTGCTGGGGCTTTCTTCAAGCATTTGCGCCTTACATAATTTTCGTAGCAATTTTGGTAATTGCATTAATGAAGTACAGGAAGGTTGTTGGTGAATATCTTCATGTCATTGGCCAGAGTGGCCCGGCGATCGCCTATGGGAGTGCCAAGCTGTATGACACCTCCAGGGAAGAAATGCTATCAAGTTTAAAATCCTTGGCTAAGAAGATGACTGAAAATAGCACAGTTGGCTTTACAAGCTTGATGGGATTTGCCTTTGACGATAAGGATGAAATTTCAATGGCAATTAACTTGATTAACGATGAACAGATTTATGGGAAAGAAGCAATGAACTTGGCGGTTGTCCCGTATCTTTCAATCATTCAAGATGGAATTTTAGCTCACCTATAACGAGGTCTTATTATGGCTACCGAATTTGAGAACATCGTTTTTGCCGATGGCACCGGAAAAATCATCACCCTATCTGAACTGAGCGTCTGGGATTGTGAACAGAAAAAATGGTTGACCTCGGCTCCTGTGGTGCTTAGGAACATCCTGCTTGCTGCCAATCATCCTAAGCCTGAAGACCGCTTTTGTATTGGTCAGATTAGCGAAAAACAGACTAATCCTGCCGCTTTGAATCCCTTTAAACCGAAAGACAAGGATAAGCCCTATTTCTTGGATTTAGCCAGTGGTTCTCGGACGCATGGGCGGTTTACCTTCTCTATGGCTCCTACGGTTGGTAAGAGCTACTATGGCGAGGACTGGAAACGGATTATCTACGGCTCGATTATGCACACTGGCTGCAAGGCACTGTATTACAAGGTCGTGAACTATGTGATTACGGATGATACAAATAAAGATGCCGATGGTAATCCCCAGGATGACCCCGTTAATGGAAAGCATTGGGGTACAGGAGATAGTCACGCTAAGGCGAGTGCTAGTTTTATGAGCTTTATGGCCCTGTCCGGCTTCATCGACCCTGAAACGGGGGAAGCCATTACAGATGTCAACGTTCCTGTTCAGTTTCGGGTTAGTAACTTCAAACAGTGGGTAGGAAAGGGAACCATAGCCTATAGTCCCGACATGGATGGCACAGGCGTTGATATTGCCATTCCGCTAAGTTCCACTAAGGGAAATAAACCTGCTATGGGGAATCACAGCGATAAATTGCTATTTGGTGTAGTTTTTGAGGCTGAGGAGAGAAGGGCTAAAGTTGGCTGGATGATTCTGCAATGGTTCACCTTTGAGACACTTGAAGCCGATGGGATTATTAGCAGCATGAGGGATAAATGCCAGAAGCTGCATGATACCTATAACGACATTCAGAGTTTGGCCGAGAATCTTAGAATTGACCAGAATGAAGCTGAGGCCGAACTTGAAAATAATGACACCCTGCAATCTGAAGCTGAATATGAGAACACCATGATTCGGATTGTCCAGGCAGATAAGCACGGCATCCTACTGTTACATCCCTATGTTGTGCGACGGGTCAAGGAACGGATGCGATCGCTGTGGTTGAACTTGGCTAAGAGTGCGGGGATGAGATTCTTTAGCCTGATGACTCAACCAGACGAGTATTTTACTAGGTATCACGTTTATAGGGATGGCAAGATTATTGGCGGGAAAATCTTTTGTGCTGCCGATTTTGAGGAAGGTGAGTATATCGTTTTCTGTAACCCGATGAGACATTGGGGTGACATTCAGCTTTGGCAAAATAAACATGAGGGTTCCTATACCGAGTCTCACGGAACAATGGCTTCCTCTACTGAATTGTTTCTGTCTCTTGGCCGTTAATGATGGCGGCTTTTCACGGTAACGTGAATCGAATAACCTCTCTAATTCAGGGAAACTCTTAAAACCTCACCAATTTTAAGACAATCCTGAGCCAAGCAGAAAATTAATTCTGAAGGTGCAACGACCAGTCAAAAGACGTAGATTCAAGCGAATCGAAACGGGAGGAATCCTTTTAAAAGGATTGTGATATGGTCTTATCTGTTAGGTGACTAACAGCAGCGAAAGCGGACTAAGGTTAGCGAACTTAGTTGAAAAAAATGGATTTCGATGGTGATTTCGTACAACTGATTAAATCTTCTGCCTATCCTAATGTTGCAGAGGCAATTCGTAACTTTAGTGATGCCCCGACGGTCGATAAGCTTCCCAAGGTGGCCCTATCTGGTACTTTTCAAGAAATTGCCATTCGGTCTATGAGTGACCTTACTGGGGTGGTGGCTTCTTTATTGGGAAGAGCTAGGGCCGCTAATGCTGAAAATGCAGTGATTCTTATTCCGGCTGGGGGAGAGCAGAAAACGGATAAAAGTTTTAGGATTATTGATTTCTTGTCTCAAGAGCTTCAAATTGCTGTGGACTCTATTAAATCTGCCTATCCCAACAACACTAATGGTTTAGCTGCTGTTACTACTTTCTTGGATGCGATCGAGGCTGAAGCTCCCTGGCTCAAAGACTTCAAAGACCCTGCTTGTTACAAAGACCGTACCTGTTATGTGTCATCTACTGCAATGGATACCGTTAGCCGTGTGGTTCGTGAGGTTAATTCCTATTGGCGGGCCCCAAGTTTAATGGAAGATAGCACCCCTCGGATGTATGAGAAGGTTCTGTTTGGAGATGTCCCGTATGACCCCCTTCAGCTAAATTATGCGATTAAGCATAGGACTGATTATCGTAATCAGATGGGAGAGGCGATCGCGTGGAAAGATGAAAATGATGGTGATAGCTCTCGCATTAGGGAAGTTGCCCAGGCAACCAAGGCTAGTAAGGATAAAATTCTGAATGCAACCTCTACGTCTGGCAATAGTTATTCTCCTGAATCTTGGGTAAGTGCTTATTGGGCGGCTGCTCATCAGGCCGAGACGGGGGATGCTGGCTTAGTATTTATGATATTTGCGGATGAAATTGTGGATAAATTAAAGGGGGCTGACCCTAGCTTGGCTAAGGTTATTGATGTCTATGCCGTTCAGTATTATTCTTGGGCTTCTCCTCAAAGAACGCCATGGAAAGGTCAGGTCGTTACAATTCGAGTTCTGATGTCTGAATATTCTGGCAAGCAGAAGTTAGCGATCGAGATGAAATGGGCTGGGGCCAAGACTCAGATTGGTTGGTATATGCTTGGGTTCGTTGGGGATAGGGCCAAGGCTTATTTACTGCCTGGACATACCAGGGACATGAAAATTTATTCAACTGGTTTCGCTAATGGTGTGACTAGCTTGGTTGAATTATTTGATTTGTCGATGTCCCAGGATGACATTAATGATTACCTTAACTCTCGTCCTTAGTTCAGTAACGCGCTTTTCTCCCATTTCTTGGCATAACTAGCTACCAGGTCTGCTCGGTCAGTTCCGTTGATAATGCGTCGGGCGTTGATGTAGTCACAGCGTTCGCTATTAATGAACTGATTGAGTCTCTTCCCTGTGAATACTCCGTTTTTCATGCCGTCCACGATGATATACAGTGCAATGTCGGGTCGCATTGCTAGATCTGGGTTGTTAACCAGATCTTCTCCGACGACTGCTGAGTATTTTTCGTAGTTGTATTTCCACGTTAGCTGTACATAACCTCTGCCATAGTAGGGGGCGTAATGCTTTCTCCGTCCTCCGTATTCGGCGATCGGTTTATAGGTCGAGGCGGTTTCATGTTGAATGGTGGCCATGATGTAAGCCAGTTGCCTTCTATCCGTAATGCTTGATGCGCGACCCCAAGCTGCTACCTGTGTGGCTAATTCGTCTTTGCTTCCTCCTACCCACCAAGTAGGGAGTCTGTTGTCTCCGCTCTTGTATTCCAGTAAAGCTTTTGCAAATGATGGGCCAAATAATCCTGTATCTGCACAGTCTAGGTAAACAGCATCACAAAATGCTTCTATTCCTGTCTCTGTTCTTGGCCCATAGAGTCCATCTGGGTCGTCCTCTTTGAAGCCATACATTCCGATGGTATTTAGCCTTGCCTGAATCTCTTTTATTAGCTCATGATCTGCTTTTAATTCAGCGATCGAGAGAATTAGCTTTTCGTTTTTGATCGACTCTAATCTTTGCATAATTACTAGGGGATAAGTGGATGTGTTGAACGATGTTTTAGGACTTGCTTTTGGACTTGGCTTTGTTGCGCGGACTACTAAGCTCACGCATTCTTTTTCCTTGTCCAGAGCGTTTCTTTCAGTATAATGGTTAAATTAACCATTATATTTTGGAGTGAAAAAATGGGAACCAAATATAGAGAAATTAAGGGTAAAACACTGGGCTATATCAAGGTTTCGGAAACGACATCTTACAACCCAGATGACTTAATTGAACTTGGGAAGATTAAGAAAGAAGAAATCGAGTCTCACGGTGGTTCTGACATTCTTTCCATCTGTGAAACGCTGTGTACCTGTGGGGGTGTCTTCTTTAACACCGATGATCGGGCTTATTATATGTACGCTAAACCTGGAGAGGTAGTAGAAGCTTCTTACAAGACCCCACTGAAACAGAGAACTATTCAGACTAATGCTTGTGGTTATGCGGTAATTACTGCGACTGGTAAATATCACCATGACCTAATTAAAAAAGTTGGTGGCCAGCCCTTTAATGCGGCTGCCTATCCTGCCGTGTTAGATGCTTCCACTATTTCCTGTAAGAAAAATTCTGCCACTGGCGTTAGTGGTGTTGGCCCCTTACAAGGCACTAACTTCTCTTCTGATGGGAATTATTACTTTTTCTCTGGGGCGGTTGATGGTCAGGTCTTGGTTGAGTATGACATCTAGAAGGCGATCGCAAATTACTAGGGGGTAAATATGCCAGTTGAAGATTTTGAGCTAACAGGGCGGTTCGTCAAGAGCGATAACTGTGGTTATGCTGCTTTCACTGATACGGTTGAGTGGCCTAATCACTTGATTCAGGACATTGAGGGTATTCCCCTAACTTCGTTCCTACTTTTCCCTGGGGAAATTCATTGCAGAAGCGGTTCGATTAATGATGGCTTTCAGGGACTTCATGTATTCTCAGTGGAAGACAACACCTTTTATTACTATGCTGGCTCTCCTGACATTCAAGTTTCTGCACTCTATAAATTGCCAATCAAGTGGAGAGAAAGGGAGTTTATTGTTAATAAGTGTGGCTACATTGTCATTAACGAGACTTCTACCTTTTTCCATAAGGATATTGTCAAAATTGAAAGCCAAGAGTTTGATCTTACTCGTTATCCTCAGAAGTTAGGGACTCCCAAATGTGCGCGGCTAAAGGACAAAGATAATCCAACTCCTTCTAATGAATACAACATCGGCATTCAGCAGGGAGAGCTTTTTACTGCCAATAATCATATCTGGCATTACTTTGATACTGACTTGAGTAAGACGAAAATCAAGGTATTTTATCAACCAAAACCAATAGATAAACTATATGCCTGATTCAACTGTTACGACCCCTCCTGTCATCGACTCTGGGCTTCAGTACCTTACTCGATACGTGATGACGAATGATCATGGTTACGCTATTATTCGTCCCACTCAGAAATATAAGCACATTGCTTTGTCCTACATCAACTCTTATAAAGTTGATCTGATTAAGGATGTTATTGACTTTCCGCCTTCCTTTCGTGATGATTTAGGCAAGCTGGAAAATAAGCATTTCTATTCACCTAACAATGATGCCTATTACTTTTGGACAGGTCAGGCTGACGATGTTGTGGATTGCGTGTATCTAATGAATTCTTACGTTTTGGCTAGAAAAATAATGATGTCTGACCAAAAGTATTTACGGATTAAGGAAACCACAAAATGGCAGCATCACGAATTAATGTATATCAAGGAATTTCCTAAGCTTTCATTCCTAAATTTGCCTATTTACCAAAAAACAAAGTTGGTTACGCCTGACTTACTCCCTGACGATGCTCCTGAACCGCCTCCTATTCCAGACCTTCCACCGCCTCCCGTTCCGCCTAAAAAGTTTCAGGTTGGCCCTTGGTCTTTTGACATTCCTCAAGTGGTTGTTGACACAATTTTGTACCCTATTGTGGGACTTCCTGAAGCATTTTCCGATGCAATGAACAACGAGGCAAATCAGAAGGCATTAGAGGAGTATGACCTTAAATATCGTCAATGGCTTCAAAGTTTAAGGAAGTATGACACTAACATATTCATTCCGCCTTCTAGTATTCCGTCTAGTATGGGTTCATTCTTTTGTCCCGCTAACAATACCTTTTACATGGATTGTGAATTTGAGGATAAAAAGAGGCATGAACTTACCGTTTATTATCGCAAGTGGGATCTTTAAATTATGGCTTATTCTGCTGATACTCCCGTTATCTCTGGGGGAGACTTGCCCGTTCCTGAGCATATTCCTCAGTATAAAACTAGAATTATTGAATCTAATAAAGCTGGCTATGTCAAAATCACTCAGAATGATACTTATCATCACTATGCTCTTATTACAATTGATGATCTTGATATGGAGTTCATCATCAAAACAATTGATTTCCCTCCCGCCTTTAAGAATGACTTGGGAGAATTAAACGGAAGTCACTTTTACTCCTATAACGATAATTGTTACTATTTCTGTGCTGGCAAGCCTGACGTTAAAGTTAAGTGCATTTATCGCTATCAGAAAAAGCCATTAAAGAGAAAGGTTAAGGTTGATAAGTGTGGCTATGCCGTTGTTGAGGAAACAATAAAATGGAAGCACGTTAATCTTTATGGTGTCCTTGGCTATAACATTGACCTTACTCAATTGCTGATTTTTACAACTGGATTACGGCCCATTTATCCTGATGATGTTCCAATGAAGTCAGTTCCTAAGAGAACCATGATAGGACAAATTGTTTTTGATATTGCTCAGAAAATTCTTGGTGATGATGCTGCCAACTTAACCAATCGTGAACAGTGGGAAGAAAGGCGAGTAAAGTTGCCTAGAACAGCAATCTCGTCAACTCCGACGTGTCTCCTAGTGGGCGATCGCTATGCCTACAATCCAGTGAATATTTACCAGGGCAATAGCTTTTACTGCCCTCACAATAGTACCTATTATTTCTACGTTGGCAAGCCTGATTCTATCCCTGCCACTGCGACGATTCTCTACTATGACCAGTAAAAAAAAAGCCGCTTGCGGCGGCTAATGGTTGGTGATGGCTAAGGCTTAGTAGAATCCGAAAAGTTGTAAGCCTCCCATATTCCAGTAATTAACATCTGCGACCTGTTCCCATCGGATGTATCGGTAAGCGGTCGTGTTATTGATCAGCCCTGAATCTGCGTAGTTGACATTAGATTGGGTCAGGGTTAATAGTTCAGTCCAGTTCTCTCCATCATTGCTAACCTTACAGACCGTGTTCAGTACAAAGTCTGCAATGTTGTTCATGTAACTGGTTTTCAAGAATACGAACTGATTGATAATAGCCGGTCTGTTTTTGAAGTCAATTTGTAGCCAGTGATAGCCTAGTCCAACTGCATCCCAATTAGTGTAGTTATCGTTATCAAGTAGTCTGTAAGGTTCATGCCCTGAGTAGTAGCTGTCTGCTGTGATTGAGATAATTCCGGCAGTGTGGGGATTGATAAGGCCTGTGGCAAAATTCCCAAGGTAATAAAGGATTCCTCCGTTCAGGTCACTTGGTACCCAGGGGAACTCTTTGACTGGCGCGGTTGCGATCGCAATTTTTTGTAGCTCTACCACTGCATTAGCGATCGTCTTAATGTCCGGCAATGGCTCAGTCGTTTTAATTGGGTAGGAACTACTGTCTATTGAGTAGCCACTTCCGTTGTATGGCCTTAACGTGACGTTAGCCCCTTCGTATGCGTAGAGATACTTACGGTCGCCTGTCCATCCTTGAAAGTAGATGTTTGAGCCGTTTTCAAACTCAAATGCTGTTCCTTCCCATTCTGGGTTGAAAGAGTGATTTCCTGAAACCTTTCCATAGCTTCCTGCTCCGAACATTAGTTCCTTGTATGAGCCATTAGTTATTATGATGTTGCCAACCTCATAGTATCCGTTAGTAAACCTCAGTACATCCCAATTGCAGCTTGAGCAATCAATGGTGATGTTATTGAGATAAAGGTTGAGTTGATCAAGATTGAATTTTGACGATGGTATTAGGGTTGCATTTGATAGATCTACACTGACATTGCGGTTTGGGGTAAGCAATCTATAGTCAGAAGAGTTGGTTTGTGCGATCGTGTACTCGTAGGTATCAGTCCCCCATTGTGGGGCAATTTGAAGGGTTGATTTGTTTCTGGGATTATTGCTCATTCCCACTAATCCATCAATATCAATAGGAGCCTCTAAAGTTCCATTCACTAATACCTGTGCGTAACTGATAATTCCCTTCATCAATTCTTGCTTTGCCCTTGCCCAGGTCTTGAATTGTGAAGTGCTGCTTCCATCGTTGCTGTCATCGCCATTTGTAGTATCAATCCATAAGGTTGTAGCAACTCTTTGGGTTGTGATTGGTGACACTCCGCCGCCGCCCCCTAATGTCCCGACAGATTCTTTAAAATCACTGAAGGCAATGAGGCTACTGCTGTCATTTCTGCTGATTTTAATTAAGTCAGTGTCGTTTAATCCACTAACAATAGTTTTTGTGTCAGCAATTTCAACCTGTGTGGTTTTGACCAGTCCGTAGCTTGCCCCTCTAACAGTTGAAAGGGAGAGAGTAACATACTCGCCGCATTCCTCTAAAGAATCAGCAATAGGAGCAAGATTTATTTGCTTAGGGCTTGAGTCCCCTGCTCCCCAAGAAATCGTTTGAGAAAATGAATTAACGTCTTTTCCGACTATTGCAGTTCCAGACTTTAAGGAAACCTTTACTGACGCGATCGCAGTGCTGTCACCTGTCCGTTCAAGGGTTGGAATGTCAGTGCTTGTTCCTGACTCATAAATCTTGTAATTTGCCTTGGTGAATCCAATTGTTGAAGTCATTTCTTGCCTCTATGTCGTATTTCAATATTATAATGGTGAAAATCACCATAAAGTAAGCATCGTGAGCATAAAACAATGTCTAAAGTATTGAAAGAATTGTCTAAGAAGATTGGCGTTTCTCAGTTTGACATCGAGAAGGCTATTGCAGGGTTGCGCAACCTTGCTGCCGATACTATCAGGTCTGGGGAAAGCTTCACCCTGCTTGAATTTTTTGTCATCGACTTTGATGATAGACCAGAGCGTAAACGCCGTAATCCCAAGACCCAGGAGAGTGTCATCGTTTCGGCTGAACGGGTTCCGAAGGCTCGATTCTCGCCTTCTTTTCTGCCATTGTGTCAGCCTGACTCTTTCCCTGCTGATGGCCCTGCTGCTGATTCTCCTGAACCTACTCCTGTTATTCCGCCCGTTCCAGTCATTTCGCCCGCTCCTGCCATTGCCTCGCCTGTGTCTCTTCCGCCCTTGCCTGATTCTGTTGTTCCTCCCTTGCCTCCTATTCCTGAAAAGCTGTATTTTCTAGCCGATGGCAAAGAACTTCCTGAGTCAGCCGTTTCAAAACTTGACCCTGCCACCCTTATTTATCATGCTTCCTTTGGAAATAACTGGAAGACTGTAGCTGAGGTCTTTGGCAATCGTTAACCCAGTAATCGTTATGTGAATCCGTCTCCCTACCGTCCTTGTGGCGGTTTTTTATTGCGATTTTGTTGCACTCGTTATTATCATCTCCTTTAAAAACATAAAATCCCCTAACAATTGGGGATCAATCTGTTCTGAAGCGGCTAAAATACCCACACCAATGGGCAAATCAAAACTAGGGCCTTCCTTGCGAAGATCGGCAGGGGTCAAATTCACCACAATCCTACGCACCGGAAAAGCAAACCCGGCATTTTTGAGGGCCGCCTTAACCCGTTCGCGGGATTCTTGAACAGCAGTATCAGGAAGACCGACTACTGTAATCGAAGGCAATCCTCCCGATACATCCACCTCCACCCCGACCTTGACAGCCTCAATGCCAATCAGAGAGGCACTCCAAACCCTTGCTAACATCGTTTTCTGGCCAATTAAACCATAACCGCTAAGGCTTCGTGAATTGTTTTATTGTAGATAATCCGTCCCGGCGTGGTGTAAATATACTGGGCAAGTAACTCTCCCGTCGCCGTTTCCCGAACCTTACGTTCCCGATAGTACTTCATGATGCTACCATCTTCTAGGGTTTCTGTTTTCACTACCTCATTATCTGGTTTTTCAGTAACCACATCGGTCTCACTATGGCGAACCCAAATGGCTGCATGAAGGGATAATTGTCCCTGATCATAGGCCTTGAGAACGTCTTCAAGATTAGCAAAGTAGCGTCCTTCTCCCAACTGGGTTTTAGGATTGGTGGCGGTGAGATAATAACAGCCCAAAACCATATCCTGGGAAGGAGCCACAATCGGTCGTCCCGTTGCCGGCGAAAGCACATTATGACAAGCCAGCATCAGTAATCGGGCTTCTGCCTGGGATTCTAAGGACAGAGGAACGTGTACCGCCATTTGATCCCCGTCAAAGTCAGCATTAAAGGCAGGACAAACGAGGGGATGAAGTTGAATGGCTCGACCTTCTACCAGAATTGGCTCAAAGGCTTGAATCCCCAAACGGTGAAGGGTCGGCGCACGGTTCAGCATGATGGGATGGCCCGTGATCACTTCATCTAACACCGACCAAACCTGGGGATCATTACGCAAAATTAATTTTTTGGCGGCCTTAATGTTATTGACAATATTGAGTTTAATCAAACGGTTAATAACAAAGGGCTGGAATAGCTCGATCGCCATTTCCCTGGGCAGACCACACTGATAAATTTTTAAGTTTGGCCCGACGACGATAACGGAACGTCCCGAATAGTCAACCCGCTTACCCAAGAGGTTTTGACGGAAACGACCCTGTTTCCCTTCGATGATATCCGACAGCGATTTCAGGGGACGGTTATTGGCTCCGACGACGGTACGACCTCGACGACCATTATCAATTAGAGCATCCACCGCTTCTTGCAGCATCCGTTTTTCGTTACGGACAATGATTTCAGGAGCCAAAATTTCCTGTAGGCGGGCTAGACGGTTGTTGCGGTTGATTACTCGTCGATAAAGATCATTGAGGTCAGAGGTGGCAAACCGACCCCCATCTAATTGCACCATCGGGCGTAAATCGGGGGGAATAACAGGAATCACACTTAATACCATCCATTCCGGTAGAGAATTCGTGGCGATAAAGTTATCGATTACTCGGAGACGTTTAATGAGCTTGGCTCGTTTTTGACCCTTACTGGCCAGAATTTCTTCTCGCAAACGTTCTGCTTCTTCTTCTAGGGCCAATTCTTCCAATAAGCGTTGAATGGCTTCGGCTCCAATCCCAACCTCGATGCCAGAGAGTTCAGAATCTTCAGCGTAGATCTGGTCTTCGATTTCAACCCATTGATCTTCCGTTAGTAATTGTTTGTATTGCAGATTACTGGCGTTGCCTGGATTAAGAACCACGTAGGCATTAAAATAAACAATTTGTTCCACATCCCGTAGGGGCATATCTAACAGGATGCTGAGATAGCTGGGAATCCCTTTGAGATACCAAACGTGGGTGACGGGGGCTGCTAATTTAATAAAGCCCATGCGATGACGACGTACCCGCGATTCCGTAACTTCCACACCACAGCGTTCACAGACAATGCCCCGATGTCTGACGCGCTTATATTTTCCACACCAACATTCCCAGTCTTTCGAGGGGCCAAAAATCTTTTCACAAAACAGACCATCCATTTCCGGCTTGAGGGTGCGGTAGTTGATGGTTTCTGGTTTGGTTACTTCACCGACCAGCATTCCGTTGGGTAGGGTTCTTTCTCCCCATTGACGAATTCTTTCAGGAGAAGCGATCGCAATCTTTACGTAGTCAAAGCGGGGTTCGATTTGGGCTTTCATTCTGTGCGTAGCAATAAGGTCGGATTAAGGCAGTTTTGTCGCTCTTAGTCTGCTAATAGAGCTATCTCTAGGCTTTAGCAGTCACAGTTTGAGGATGAAAAGGGTACAGTCTGACAATTATAGCCTAAACTTGAAGTGATCGGGGGAATAGCGCGAAATGAATTCCCCAGTTAATCCAGGTGAATATAAGCATCGTTCGGCCTGACTGATTAAACAACGTCCTCAAGGGAGCGAGGAGCAAAGTATTAGGAGACACTGACAAAGAGTCGCTGCAAGCTCTAGGATAAAAGAGAGGGATTGAAAGCAACGCGAATTCACATAATGTTAGTCATCCTTAATGAAGAACAAGTCTTCGCTGCAAGGCAAGTTTGCCAAGGATGTTTGCTGGCAGATCAACAGGGATTACCTCGCTGGCAACCAGGGCGACTTCAGTGTGGTAATGCGGTTAGGCCAGTGGATAGTCATCAGCCTATTCTTTATGAATGCCAAATGGGATTTAAGCTGACCAATATTGAGACCTAAACTCCGTTTCACTCGAAATCTATTGTTTTTAGTTACCCAAGTCAATCTCCTAAATCCTATCTACAATGGGAGACTTATCCCTGAAGTATATCCCAAAAAACTTCAGTGCTTAACTGCTTAATCCATCCGCAAGAGTCTTAAAAATCGGAGACATTATGGTTAAGACGTTCTTTGTTTAATGTTTCTATTTTATCCTTGGCTTTTTTCCATTCCTGCCAATAATATTGACTCCTTTCGCTATCTTGAAGTTGACGAAATTCCTGCCATTGTTTATAGCAGTGTTGAGAGTAATTTTCCCAGACAGCTATTTCTAAAACGGCGATCGCATCTAAAATGTGAAGAGAAGGACGGAAAAGGTCTTCGCTGCTTTTTTCATCCAGATGAAAGAGATATTGAGTCGGCTGCATGGATTCGGGAAACAGTAAAGCAATATCCTGTAAGCGAGAAAGAAGTTGATTGTTGGGATCGGCTAGGGAAGGAAAATCAGCTTGGATTTCTTGAATTTTTTGCCAGAGAAAACGATGGTGATAAAAATTAAATAGTAGATCTTTGCTTTCTAGTAGTTCGGTGATTGCAGTACGACAGTCTGGACAGTGTAGGTAAATTCTTAATAACAAGGCTTCCGTATTTTCTAGGCGAGTTTTTTCTGGGGAAATTTTCTCTATTTTTTTAGATGTTTGGATAGGCCGTCTAGCGATGATAGAGGAACCTTTTTTCAGTTGACTCAATAAATTATTAGCTTGAATCGATAAAGTTTGTGTATCTCCTTGACTCAGAATTTCCGCACATTTTTGCAGATAGTAGGTACGTTTATTGCCGTCCTCAAGCTGGTTTAATAATTTCAGCATTTCCTGAGCAACTTGCTCAAAATGATCAGCTTGTTTAAGATTTTTATGAATGAGTAATTGCTGAATTTGCCAATCTAACCAAAGCGGCGCGTTATTAACTAAATTCTCGTATTCTTCAACTGCCTGACTACTAGCTTTTAAAAATTCATCCGCATCTTTGCCTGCTGGTAAGTTTAAAATCCTTAAATTTACTTGACCACTATAGACCAACGGTTCAATTTCGGCGATCGCCCGTTGAGTTGCTTTAACACCAGCCTTATCAGCATCAAAATTAAAAATAATTTGTTTAGAATCGGTATAACGTAATAATAATTTAATTTGATCTTGACTTAAGGCCGTCCCCAAAGCCGCGACGGTATTCGTAATACCAACAGCTTGAAGGGCGATCACATCAAAATAGCCTTCTACGATAATTGCTTTATCTCTTTTTTGAATACTATTTTTTGCCTTATCTAAACCAAAAAGAGTTTTTCCTTTATTAAATAACGGCGTTTCAGGAGAGTTCAAATATTTGGGTTCATCGCTGCCTAAGGTTCGACTGCCAAACGCAATAATTCGACCCTGACTATCCGCAATCGGAATCATCAGGCGATCGCGGAATTGATCATAATAACCATCATTATTTTTACGAGGTTTAACCAGACCAGCTTCAACCACTAGAGCCACTGCATAATGTTTTTGTTCAACGAGATAACGATAAAGGGTTGCCCAACCATCAGGCGCGTAACCTAATTGAAACTGTTGGATCGTTCCTGCGGTTAATCCTCGCGTTTGATAAAGATAGTTAAGAGCCTTTTCTCCCTGGGGCTGATGCAAAGTATGTTGATAAAAATGACTGGCAACAGCTAAGACTTCATAAAGTTGTTCGCGAAGAGAAAGTTGGCGTTGTAATTCCTTTTTTTGTTCCGGCTCTAGGGTTTTAACGGGAACTTGATAGCGTTGGGCTAAATCTAGCACCACATCACCAAAGGAACGCTTGCCTAGTTCCATTAAAAATTTAATCGCATTGCCCCCTGCCCCACAGCCAAAGCAATAATACATTTGCCGAACTGGACTAACACTAAAACTAGGGGTTTTCTCATCATGAAAAGGACATAAACCTTGATAATCTTTGCCCCGTTTTTTTAGCACCACATAGTCGGCAATGACATCCACAATGTCAACCCGTTGTTTTACCTCTTCGACAGTATCGGGATGAAGACGCGGAACTTCCATAGTGAGTCATTAGCGATAAATTGGATAAACTAGGTTCAGAATCATAATTAAGAATTAATCAATGAAATTTGCTGAGTTGTCCAGATTGTCCAGGCATCTATTAAGCCTAAAAAAAGAGTTAGAACTAAAAGGATAAAATACATCCAGGGTTGGGCCAGGGGTTTAATGTTAGTCGTATCGATCTGGGTTTTAGCTTGAACCATTTCTACTAATTGCTTAAAACCAGCCACACGCATAGGTAACAAATAGGCTCGATCATTTTGGGTAGTCGTGAAATAATAAACGAAACCGCCCTGACCCGTTGTTCTGAGTTTAAGAGCCTTGATTTCTGGCCATTGCAATGACCAATTTTTCCGCAGAATCCAGGCAAGCCAAGCGGGATAGGTGACTTGAATGCCTTGTTCATCTAGAATAACTTTTTCGCTCAAAGCTCCGATCAGAAAAATTAATCCTAAGCCGATGCCTAGCCATAAAACTATAGGAGAAATAGCAACTTGTGTAAAAGCAGCTAAAAAGGGTAAGGGAATGGTCAGAACACCATAAAGGCTGATCAGGGTAATTTTAATCAGGGGAGAAATGCCCAAAATTAAGACTTGTGGAGGGGTATTTTTCATTAAATAGTACCAAATTAAAAAAGTGGCAACATCAGAAAGAGCAAGATAACCTTTTAATCCTTTAGCTAACGACTTGTAAAATGCCATCTGCATTGACCTGTTGACTCAGTTCCAAAATCGTTTGTTGAGAAACGGGATCTATCCAAGTTGGCGCGATTTCTGCCAGGGGAATTAACACAAAAGCTCTGTCTCGCATACGGGGATGGGGAATGTGTAGGTTAGGGCCAGTCAGTTGCCATTGATCGTATAACAGTAGATCTAAGTCGAGGGTTCTGGCTCTCCAGGGTTCTTTTCTGACCCGTCCAAATTTTTCCTCAATGCTTAAAAGTATGGCTAATAAGGCTTGAGGGGATAGATTTGTTTCTAGGATGGCACAACCATTTAGATAATTGGGTTGGGGTGGCCCTACGGGTAGGGTTTCATACCAGTGAGAATGGCGGAGATGGCGAATACCCTGATATTCTGACAACTGCTTAAGACTAGCGACCAAAATTTGCTGGCAATCCCCCAGGTTACTTCCTAAGGCGATCGCACAGGAAAACCACTGTTGAGTTGGCATCCTGGATAAATCGGCGATCCGATGACAGTCTGACATTAAAGTAGGCGATCTTCCGTCGGCTGCACAAGTTTTTGAGGACGAGCCATCACCGCCTTTTCCAATTCCGGCAGGGCAATTAATTCTCGTTGTTTTTCGCGGATAGCATTGGGAAGCAACATGGGTAATGGTTCTTTTTCATCTAGCCAATAGCTGGCCACCGGCAAGGTATGTTCTAAATCCTCTAAGAGACGGGGGATAATCATCACGGCATGAAGTTCGCCAATGCGTTCTGCTTCCTGCATTCCTGCTTCAATTGCCACTGCCACATTAGCCACCGAGCCTCGAATAATCGCCGTACAAAGACCATCGCCAATAATTTCATAGGAGGCCAGTTGTACGTCTGCTGACTTGAGCATGGCATCGGCGGCCCCTACCATAGCCGGAAAGCCCCTGGTTTCCAATAGGCCAATAGAACGATTACTGAGACGACTATAGCCCTGTTGTTGTTGAGCTAGTTCTACTAAATGACTACCGATGGGGAAAACGGCCTCCAGATTGGGCATGGGACGGGCAATCACCAATTTCGAGACTAATTGACCGAACTGTTCTGCGGTTCTGGCTCCTTCCTCCACCGCTAGACGCACATCGGCAATCTTCCCACGTACTACTGCCGTGCAATGGCCACTACCAATTTTTTCATAACCCACCAGGGTTACCTGGGCAGATTTCAGCATCATATCTGCTGTCCCTACGATCGCCGGAAAACTCTTTGTAGAAACCAATCCCAGGGCACTATCGCTGGGCAATCGAGTCGGTTGATCCCGTTGATATTGAGGAGCCGGAGGACGAGGGAGATTTAGGCTAGACATGAAAAAAGTCCTAAGTAATCAATCTTGGCAGTTTCGCGCCGTTAGAACGAGGGTAAATTCCTTTGATACCATCTAGTCTATCCCTATTACAATGAAACTTAACTGAAGATTTCCTTCGGTTGCAATAATCTTTGCTAATCTTTCATGAACGACAATTTGCCTTCCAACCCTTCCCAACTCTCTGAAGAAACGACGACTGAACTCCTACGCTTCCTACTGCATAAGGAGGGTACCTGGGTAGATTGGGGCAAAGCTTGTCAACAATTGCAAAAAGCGGGTTTTTCCCCCCAGACGATTTTTGAACAAACGGGATTTCAGACGGTTCAGCAAAATTTAATTATTGTCGCCGCCCAGGTCTATGAGTCTTTAGTACGAGAAGCGGTAGAGGAAAATATCCTCAATTATTACCTCGGCCCCAAGAGTGATGTACTCTACGAATTTCGGATTTTGAACCAAGTTCAACGGGCGACGGCTGCGATTACGGCTCAGGCACAAAAGCTAGATGCGGAAAGTGCCAAGGAATTAGCCAGGGCTGTTCAGGATTTTTCCCATTTTTCCCAATTGCCATCGGGTTTTACCAATCATCCGGGTGATGCCTTGGCCTATCAGTGCTGGAAATTAGCCAAACAAAATAAGGATTTAGCCGCCCGAACTCGTCTCATTGCCAAAGGTTTAAAATTTGCCCATTCTGCCACCGCTAGAGCAGCGATCGAACAATTACTATCTGATATCACCGTTTCTCCTGCCAAAAAAGCTCCCCTTGTCCCTCTCTATCGCCTTGAACAGGAGGAGCAAGTTTCTCGTCTTGTCCCGGTGGCCGGCAGCTTACCGCTCAGTCGTGAACAGATTACAGCCATACCTCCCTTGGCGATCGCCGAACCCTTTGGAGTAGCGCAGTATGAGGGGTTAGGAGCTTTAGTGCCGCTTCCCGGTTGGCAAATTATCCTCAAAGCAGTGGATCCCCTTGCCTTTTTCTGTCAAGGTAGCCAGGTTTCTGAGACATTAACGAGCAAAAATGAAACCATGTTAGTGGTTATTGATCGGGCGGCAACGACTTGGGATGAAAATGGTTATTTTTTAATCAGTGATGACGATTCTAGTCATTCTGTGGCTATTCAATGGTTTGAAAGTTCACCTAAGGTTGCTCTTTTAGGTCAAGTGATTGTTGTGCTGCGGCCCAAGCGTATTTTGGATGAAAATAATCTCTTGGAACCCTGGCAAATGGATGATTAACCAGTTTTTTTATTAACTCATGAGCGATCGCCCTTCTTTAACCTCTCAAACAGCGATCGCCGCCTCATATCCTATAAGCGATCGCCTAAAAATCACGTTCACGGTAATAGCGATCGCAATACAGCAAAACCTTTAGCAGATAGATAATTGAGGTGATCGCCCTGTAAACTCTCATCTGTCAGAATATCTCCGCCTTATTGGATACCGTAAGACTTCTTTCCAACTTCAGCGTATGCTAAAATCGGAAAATTATTTCACCTTAAATTCACCTAACAATGCTTGATCTGAAAAATTTTATAGAACGGGGCTATTTTCCTAAAGAACTACCACCTCCATTTAATACTTCTCAATTATCACAACATATTGATTCCATCATTCCAACTTGGACAAGCACCTTTGAGCAACACGGGAATGATAAAAGTTCTACGTTTATCTTGACTCAAAGTGAAGGCGAATCAAATACACAGTATAAAGCTAGAAAAAAAGAATACGCTAATGACTTTAAAAATAAATATGGATCGTCTAAAGCTGTAGACTTTTCTATTTCTAAAGGAAAACTATCGAGACGTTTGTTATCTATTCCTAATCCAAAGCACTTTATAGATCTATCTAAGAAAATTGTAGACAACTGGCAAGAATTTAAGACCGTATTTGATTTGTCAGAATATTCTCGAAGTTTGCCTACACCAGATACAAATCCTATTAAACGTTCTGTGTCTACACTTAGCAAAAGTGTTGCCGACTTTAGAGATCACAAAATCAGCACTTCATTAAGCAAATTAATCGAAATTCAGGTAGATATTTCTAAATTTTATTCTACAATCTACACACACTCAATAACATGGGCTTTTCTAGGGAAAGAAAAAGCAAAGCTTTATCATAAGCAGAAAGATGTAATTGATCTTATAGCTGCTAACGATCATGATGCAAAACTGTATAAGTTAGCAGATGGTATTGATACTTGCGTTAGAAATTGCCAAGAGCGCCAGTCAATTGGCATACCCACAGGGCCAGATACTTCACACATTATTTCAGAGCTTATTGCTTGCAGAATTGACAGTATTTTACAAAATGAGTTTAGTGATATTAAACTTAAAGGCTGTCGTTACTATGATGATTATTATTTATATGTCTCAACCAGAGATGAAGCAGATAGAGTTTTAAAAGGATTACAAAGGATTTTAAATGATTTTCAGCTAGAGATAAATGAAAGTAAGGTTAGAATCAAAGAATTTCCATTTGCATTTGAGGATAAATTTACTCTGATTTTTAATCAATTCCATTTCAAGGAAACAAGCTTGAGTAACAGTATTAAGCACTACTTTAGTTTGGTATGGGGACTCATTGATGAAAACAGTCAACGCTCAGATTGGATTTTTAAATATGCACTAAAAATATTTGAATTTAGAACTGTAACAATCACGAAGAAAAGCTGGAAAATTTTTGAAGATTTATTATTAAAGTCAGCATTGATTGAACCTGCAATTTTGGACATAGTAACTAGAATCTTATTGACATATAAAAGCTATATTGATACGAATTCCAAAACAAAATTATATGAGTTGATTGAACTCATTATAGAAAATCATAGTCCAGTAAGACACAATTTTGAAATAGCTTGGGCACTTTGGCTAGCCAAAACATTTGAAATTAAAATTAAAAAATCTTTAGTAGACAGTGTTATTCAGATGAAAGATTCCATTTCTTTGCTGATACTGCTTGATATACTTAAGAATACAAATTTGATTGACGACTATCCTACAGCTTTTTCTGATATAGCAACAGATATAACAGAAGATACTTTCTTTTCTCAACTTTGGTTGTTAGCATACGAAGGACTTAAAAAGGGATGGATTTCGTCGAGTACTCCCAATTTAATTGATAATAATCACTTCTTTAAAATACTTAAAGATTTAGATATAGAGTTTTATGACTCAACAAAACAATTGAAAATATATCCTTCTAAAGATAAAAATGAATTAGAAGTAGATGTAAGTCCAGACTACACAACATCTTCTAATTCCGTTGAAAATACTGATTTAGTGGTGCTCAAAATAGGTAATGATGGTGCTACAAAAGTCTTGGCTAGCGAGGATTCTGACAATGAGAATCATCATCTCTTGGGCACTACCACTGATTTAAGTACTTCCGATATAGGTTCTCTAATTCCATCAAACTTATAAATATGAGAAGTTGTAAAGGAAGATACTGTCGCAATCTGAATTTGGAACTTCCGAATATCATGAGTTGTTAATGCCATGTTTCTAGTACTGCTAGATTTAAGCAAGGAACTGGTTAATTTGAGTGATCGAAAATCAATTGTAGCACTACAATATTTTAGCTAATATTCGCAGTGATTTGTGATGTGGTGGGATTAGGAGTTATCGCTTATGTGCTCAACCATGAAATGACAAGGCGATCGCCCTTCTTTAACCTCTCAAACAGCGATCGCTCGTTAATTCTTGCAACTCAAAGATTGAGATGGCCATTTTTATCACTTAAGTTAAGAAATGTAACTGATTGTTAAGCTAATTTATCAAAGCGGCGATCGCCCTGTTTGGCAGGCTGGTATATCATAAAAGGTTAAGTGATTACACCTATTGAGAGCAAAGATAAAGTTTTATGACGAAATTTTTCCAGAATAAAATACCGAGGAAAAAAGTCCTCAAACAAGATTGGAGACAAGTCGGTCAGCTTGCAGTTGGTATCTTTAATTGCAGCAGTACCGCCGTTCTTGATGGGAATAATTTAAAGAAATAGTGTTCTTTTTTATAAACATCTTGGCAAGTAATCCTTCGAGAGACACATTGAATTCTCTTTTCTTTCCAATTTCCCAAAAATCTCATGGCTAAATTCAAAACCTTTCTACCGTTCTCATTGACTTTCCTGGCAGCCACCATCACCGCCAATAGTATCTCTATCGGTAAGTTTGTAACAGGAGAAATTACCGTAGCGGCTCCGATCGTTCAAACAAATAACCTGACGACAGTACAGAAATCGACAGACAACATTACTGAGCAGGAAGCCTATGAGATCGGCGTTGAAGCATACCACTATTTGTATCCTCTGATCTTAATCGATCTTACACGGCGGGCGGCAATGAATGATAAGCCAGGTGAGAAAACCAACCTGGGGCTGATGAATACCTTCACACACACACGAGCTTTTCCGCCTGGCAATTTCCGAGGAGTGGTGCGTCCAAACTTTGATACACTCTACTCTACTGCCTGGCTTGACTTGACCAAAGAACCCGTCATTGTTTCCATTCCTGATACCCAAGGACGTTATTATCTGGTGCAGATGGTGGATATGTGGTCTGATGCCTTTGCTGCACCAGGAAAGCGAACTAGTGGCACCCAATCCCAACAATACGCAGTGGTTCGTCAGAGATGGAACGGCAAACTTCCCCAAGGAATGGAGCGTATCGAGTCACCCACGCCCTATGTCTGGATTATTGGCCGCACCCAAACCAATGGAACCAAGGACTACGATGCAGTTCATCAGGTACAGGATAATTTTCAAATTACACCGCTTTCCCAGTGGGGCAAGAAAGTTGAACCAGTCAAGGCTGTTAATGCTCCTAAATGGAATAAGAAGGTCGTTCTCTTAACACAGGTGAATACGATGTCTGCTGATCAGTATTTTAGCTATGGTGCAGAATTGATGAAATTCAATCCACCCCATATTACGGATTGGTCAACCGTTGCACGCCTAAAGCGTATCGGAATTGAACCTGGCAAGAGTTTTAACTTCGCTCAGGCTTCTCCCGCAGTTCAGTTGGGTCTAAAACGAGCGGCGGTGGACGGACTGAAAATAATGAAGGGGAAACTGCCGACCCTGGCGCGGGTTGTCAACGGCTGGCAAATGAATACTGACACGATGGGAGTGTATGGTAACTATTATCTCAAGCGAGCGATTATAGCCATGATCGGACTGGGAGTGAATCAACCAGAAGATGCTATTTATCCGCTCAATGTAGCCGATGCCGAAGGGAAGCCGATGGAGGGACAAAACCATTATATACTCCACTTTCGCCAGGATGAACTTCCGCCTGTAGAAGCTTTCTGGTCTGTTACTATGTATGATGATCAAGGTTTTCCTGTGCCTAATTTGCTCAACCGTTTTGCAATCGGCGATCGCGACCCATTGAAATACAACGCGGATGGTTCTCTAGATATCTACATCCAAAACGAGTCCCCCGGATCTGATAAAGAATCCAACTGGCTACCCTCTCCTGCCCAGGGTGGACTTGGCATAACGATGCGTCTATATATGCCAAAAGCAGCCGCTCTGAATGGTAACTGGGTTCCACCGGCAATCAAGAGAGTGAACAAATAGAAGAAGAACGACTTTAACGTTGAAATGCTCTATGAAAACAGCTAAACCAAAACTTCTGTTATTTGTGACCAATATCATGATGGGAGGATTAACAGTAATTCTTCTTGGTCAAAAAATAGTCTATAGCCAACCTTCCAGTGCCAATGCCACAAAACAGCAGATTGAAGAACAGCAAGCTAAGGAAGACTTAGCCTTTAGTATTGGAATGCAGGCCTATTTCTATGGTTTTCCGTTGGTATTTATGGAAAGACTGAAGCAAGTCATGCTCCAAAGTGAAAAAACACAAAGCGCGAGAAAAATTAATCAATTTTGTCATACGCTAGAACCGCCCACACCTAAGCAAGGAAATATCGCTGGTTTAACACTTCCCAATTCTGATACTCTCTACTCCTTAGCCTGGTTAGATCTAACGTCAGAACCGCTTATTTTTCATGTTCCTACTATTCAGGACCGATATTATTCTTTTCAAATGATTGATGCCTATACCAAAACTTTTGCCTATATCGGAACACGCACGACGGGAAACAAGACGGGAAATTATGCAATCGTTGGCCCAGACTGGCAAAAACAATTACCATCAGGAGTTTCTATCATTCACTCACCGACTAACTCCGTTTATCTGATCGGGAGAACTTTTTTTGTCGATCAAGCTGATGTAGCCAAAGTCCATGTTTTACAAAACCAATACCTTCTTAGACCCTTAAAAGAATGGAGGAAATCGGCACAATTTCAACAATCTCAAAATCCTTCCAATCCTCTTATTCCCTGTCCATTAAGCTCTATTTCACCGAAAGGAATTGCCAATCAAATTTTGCAAGAAAAATTCATTGATTTCTTTCGATTAACAAATGCGCTTCTACAGAACAATTCACCAAAGACAGCCAATGATAACCTATTGAATATCTTTAAATGGGTTGGAATTAATACAAAATCGAATTTTGTGCCAACAGATTTAGATCCTGCTACTTTATCTGGTTTAGAGCGTTCTGTGCAAGCGGCTCAAAAATTTCTTATTAGTAACTTTAGCAATAGTCAAATTACTCAAAACGGATGGTTAGTCAATTTTAAATTAGGAATAGATGATCATAATTTTATTTTAAAAGCACAGTTAGCCAGTCGTGGACTTTTTAATGCTAATATTGCGGACGAGGCTCTTTATCCCTACACTAATGTTGATGAAAAAGGAGAAAGTTTGAGTGGTGCAAATCAGTATATTCTCCATTTTGATAAAAAGGAAATTCCACCCGTTAAATCTTTTTGGTCTTTGGCAATGTATGACGTTAACAATCATTTAGTGGAGAACCCAATCAATCGTTATTCTATTAATGATCACAATAAGAATCTGAAATACAATGCCGATGGCTCCTTGGATATTTACATTCAAAACCAGGTTCCTACCAACAAAGAAAGTAATTGGCTGCCAGCACCGCAAGGGAATTTTTATTTGATTCTCAGAATGTATCTACCTAAGTCTGAAGTCCTGAATGGAACCTATAAAGTTCCTGGTATTAAGCGCGTTATGGAAACCAGAAAGTTATAGCGCGATCGCCCTTTTAACCATAAGATAACAGAGCGATCGCTCTTAACCAGATTGCTACAATAAAAACAGTTCTAATCAACTAAAATTGCTATGACCATTCAAGAAATCGAACATCGACTTCTCAATATATCACTCGCCGACCGAGCAGCGATTGTGCAACGTCTTACCAAAACCCTAAACAAAAGCGGCAAAGGAATTACCAAAACAGCAGGCGTTTGTGGTGGCGAAGCTTGCATTGCAGGAACCCGAATAGCAGTTTGGTTACTAGTCGAAGCACAACAACTTGGCATCACCGAAGCCCAACTACTACAAGACTATCCCCACATCACCGCCGCTGATCTCGTCAACGCATGGACTTATGCCGAAGCCTATCCCGAAGAAATTGCCGCCGTAATTCTTGCAAATAACGAGGCAGCCTAACCAATGGCACGACTATATGCAGACGAGCAATTTCCACGAGCAGTCAGCCAACTACTTCGGAATATGGGACATGACGTTTTGACAGTCCAAGAAGCTGGCAAGGCAAACTTAGGCCTTCCTGACGATCAAGTATTAGCCTTTGCAATTAGCAACAATCGGGCGGTCGTCACCATCAATCGTCTGGACTTTATCAAATTACACCGCGCTAGTTCCGAGCATTTTGGAATCATTGTCTGTACCAACGACAGTGATCGCCCTCGCATGGCAACTCGAATTAATGAAGCGATCACTACTCAAGAATCTCTACAAGGTAAACTTATTAGAGTTGTGCGCCCATCAAGTTAGGAGCGATCGCCCTTCACCAGATTGCTACAATAAACGCACCTCACAATCTCTAACACAATGCAAACCAGAAAAATATGCTTGCCATATCTCAACAACCCAGAATGTCCATTAAAGAATATTTTGCATGGGAACCCCAGCAAGATCTGCGCCATGAATATATCAATGGTGAAGTATTTGCCATGACAGGCGGCACAATTGCTCATAACGACATCACCCTCAACCTCTACAGAACTTTATATCCCCAAGTGCGATCGCGTGGATGTCGCATCAACGTTGCGGATGTCAAGGTGCAAGTTACGACCAATAGCCCCTATTATTATCCCGATGTCGTGGTCAGTTGCGATCCTCAAGATCTCAATGCCCGTAAATTTATTCAAAGTCCTACAATAATCGCCGAAGTTCTTTCTCCAGGAAGCAGTGCGAGGGATCGCGGCGAGAAATTTACCAACTATCTCACCATCCCCAGCTTACAAGAATATATACTAATCAACTCCGACAAAATATCAGTAGAGCGTTACACACGGGGCGAAGGCAGAATGTGGCTATACTATCCCTATATTGCTGGCGACACAATTACTTTATCGGGTCTGAAGTTTGAGTTTGCGATTGAGCTTCTCTATGAAGGGATTGTATTTTAACTAGAATAAAGAACTGTTAATCCCAACCCCTGAACTTCACATCAGTCCTCGAAAATATAGCGCGATCGCCCTTCAGCCGTGTTCTAAATTGGTAACAACGAGTTTCAATAAGACACCCATCTGCTTATCAGACTTTTCGCCAAATCACTATGCCATCTCAATGTGCCTCTACTTTCATTCCCTTTAACAAAAAGTTAAAAACTCCCCTGACTAAGCAGAAAATTACTGTTCTGCAAATTAATTTAGGTAAACGCTGCAATCAGACCTGTAATCATTGTCATGTGGAAGCTAGTCCCCAACGGAGGGAAGAACTTTCACCAGAGGTTTGTGAGCAATTGATTACCCTCATTCAACAATTCCCCCAAATTAAAGTGGTTGATCTAACGGGAGGTGCGCCTGAAATGCTCTATGGTTTTAAAGCCTTAGTGGAAATAGCTAGAAAGAAAGAAAAACAGGTAATTGTTCGCTCTAATTTAACCATTTATTTTGAAACAGGATTTACCGATATTCCCGAATTTTGTGCTAAAAATCAAGTCAAAATTGTAGCTTCTCTTCCCTGTTATTTAGCTGATAATGTTGATAAAATGCGAGGGCAAGGGGTTTATCAAAAATCAATTCAAGCGTTACAATGGTTAAATCGGTTAGGCTATGGTCACGCTCCCAATCTAGTTATTGATCTAGTGTATAATCCTCCCATTCCTGAGGGAGAGAATTTTTCTCTAACCCCTGATCAAAAAAGTCTAGAGCAAGATTATAAAATCTATTTAAAAAATCAGTTTAATATCCAATTTAATCATCTTTTAACTATTACCAATTTACCGATTGGCCGCACCCGCTTTTTCTTAGAAAATCGTCGTCTTTACCAGCCCTATCTCCAATTTTTAGCCAATAATTTTAATGACCATACCCTAGCGCATTTAATGTGTCGTCAAGAACTGTCTATTGATTATCTTGGCAATATTTATGATTGTGATTTTAACCAAATGGAAAATTTAGCGGCGAAAAAATTCAATGGTCAATCTTTAACGGTGGAGGATCTTCTTAATGCTGGAACTCTAGATCTTATTGATGAAATTCGCACGGCTCCCTTTTGCTATGGTTGTACGGCGGGAAGTGGATCGAGTTGTGGTGGTGCTCTGCTTTAAACAATACGCTATAACAACAAATGGGGAAAAGTACAAATGGTAAATATACAAAATTGGCTCCACCAAGCTTTAAGTTGGATAGAAAACCTTGGTCTCTGGGGCGCGATCGCCTTTATTGTACTTTATGGAATTGCAACGGTTAGTTTTTTTCCTGGGACAATTCTCACCTTGGGAGCCGGAGCCGTTTTTGGTGTGGTTTTTGGCTCAATCTATGTCTTTCTGGGAGCCTTACTGGGGAGTACGGCAGCCTTTTTAATTGGGCGTTATTTAGCTAGGGATTGGGTCGCTCGTAAAATTGCCAAAAATCCGAAGTTTCAAGCGATTGATCAGTCTGTTGGTAAGGCTGGTCTGAAAATTGTCTTATTAACTCGACTTTCTCCTCTTTTCCCCTTTATTTTGCTGAACTATGCCTACGGGATTACCCAGGTTTCTCTCAAAGACTATGCGATCGGCTCAATCGGCATGATTCCAGGCACGATTACCTATGTTTATCTAGGTTCTTTGGCAGGTAGTCTAGCTCAAATTGGGACTTCGCAACAGCCGACCAATCTTTGGCTGCAATGGGGAATGCGTCTAATCGGGTTGGGTGCGACAGTTGCCGTTACTGTTTATTTAACAAAAATTGCCCGTCGAGCTTTGAGTGTAGAAAATACTGATCTGAGTCAATAATGTGACATTTTTCAGTCATTTTTCTGGTTTCTTCGGGATAAGCAACTCCTGAATTTTAGGTTGTAGAAGCTCATAACTGGTGGTATTATTTTGGGCTTGATAGAGTTTTGCTGCTTGTTGTAAATCCTTCAATGCTTCCGTCAATCTACTCTGTTCTTGTTTGAGTAGTCCTCTGGCTTGATAAGCCTCTGCTAATTTCTGGTCAAGTTTAATCGCTCGGTTATAGTCCGCGATCGCGCCTTTTTGATCGCCCAATTTCTGTTTAGCTAGACCTCGATTGTAATAGGCCTCAGCCGCATGAGGATATTCACGAATCAGACGGGAAAAAATAGCGATCGCCCCTCTATAATCACCTTGCATTCCGCGATCCATTCCTTCGATCAGTCGATCCTCAAAGCTGGTTTGAGCAGAAATCTGAGTGAGGAGATCGGGAAAGGTGCTGAATAAACGAGGAGAAACTTCTGTCACCAAAAGCGATCGGCTTAACCAAGCCCCTACCAAAACGCTCCAGATAAAACCATTCATGTTTGCTAGATCAATATTTTGCCAGATATGGACTGAATGGTAAAAATTCTATAAAAAAATTACAAAAAAATCCCCTGACAAAAACTATCAGGGAAACTGGGTTGGCAATCTTTTTAATCAGTACATTCTTTCAACGTACTTTGTCTAAACAGGCCATTCTAAAACCGCTTCTTCCTTGGTGTTGGTGCGACGGGAAGGCGTTTCACGATTAAACTTCATGTGAATGGAACGAGTCTGTTCACCATCAGCCGCCACGGCCATGATCGGATAGTCAATTAAGCCATCTTGGAAGGACATTTGGAAGCGGAAAGTGCCATCGGGATTGAGTTTAATGGGACGACCACCGATTGTCACAGTGGCATCAGGTTCTGTTGCCCCATAAACAATGAGTTCCGCATCGGCGACTAACCAGAACTGACGAGGACGAATGGGAGCTTCAGAAGCCATAAAGCCTGCACCAGAAGCTGTTAAGCCAATTCCTGACATGTTTAGACCTGATACATTGGGAGCCGCCCACATCCCGACACCAGAGGGGAAAATGTAGGAGCTAAGGGCCTGTTCATGCTGAATTGAACCCGCTACATGCTGGACTGAACCGGCTACGTGCTGCATCCAACTGGGAATCTGTTGGACTGAACCGGCTACATGTTGGATTGAGCCAGCGACCTGTTGAATAGAACCAGCTACGTGTTGGACGGAACCGGCTACGTGTTGGATTGAGCCAGCGACCTGTTGGACTGAACCGGCTACGTGTTGCATGGAGCCATAGAGTGAACCTGCCATCCGTTGAGCCTCGGCGGATTGAGCCAGATCATAAACTTGATCGTGAATTGCGTTACCGACACCCACTGCTCGCTTGCTGGGGGGAACTAAGTTATAGAGGGTTCTGCCTTTCAGTTCTTCATCCCAGTTAACCGTGATAAATACATCTTCTACCCAATCCGAGGGATAGACCGGGGGAATACGAACGGGAATAGAACGAGCTAACACTAACCAACGACCATCAAAGGTGCGATAACCAATATCAACGGCATAGTCGCGATCGCTGACCGGAATCGGCAAATACCATTCTCGTGCTAACTCGTCACAGAGATATTCCTGAACGCTATGGGGACTTTGATAGTTGAGATTAACATCGGTGACATCATAGAGGCGTAGGGCTAATTGCTGGCCCCCCTGGCTACGTAAGGCATTTTTCTGTTCATTGGGAATATCCCAGTACGCATAGGCCCATTGAGGGTCACGAGGCATCAACACAATCCTGCTTTCGCCATAGCCGCCTGGGAAATCGCCTAAATTTTCATCAACAGAAGTGAAAGGACCGCCAAATTTGTCATCTTGGCCCAATTCAAATTTTGATGCTTCCACAGCTTTTTCCTCCTGAGAGTGGGTAGTATTCGTTAAAAAAGTTTTGTTTTGATTGTTTTCTTGAATTGCTTGTTCGATAGAAGCCAGTAATTGGGATTTACGCATCCGGCTATATCGTGAAATGTTGTATTCACTAGCAACCCGCCGCAATTGTCGCAGCGTCATTTCTTCGAGAAGTGGACGTTCCTGGGTCATGAGATAAACTCTCCAATCATTTAGAACTCCTAGTAGTACCGAAGACAGGTTAAACAAACCCAAGGGCTGAATGAAGTAACTGTCTTGTTAACTTTCCTTTTTTTTTGGAGTTGCGCGATCGCCGAGGGCGGGGATCATTTGCTTAACCTTATGTAACATTCTCTTACCCCTGAACGTCAAGGGTTATATCGGCTAATTTCAAGCCTTTCAACGAATTATTAAGGATCTTAGGGGATCTAATGTTATGTTTTCATGACATAAACTGGGATCGATGGGGCTAGGAGAGATCGCGTTCAGTGGTCAAATCGCAAATGTCAGGTTTTCATGATAAAACAAGTCAATATTGGACAAACGGAAAAGCGTCACCCTGAATAGATGCGGATTTCTACAGCTTGCGGTATATTGAAGCAGTGTGTGAGGAGTAAACAAAAAGCCCCTGGTGTCGAAACACGGAAAGACGACCAGGGGTTTTTCTTGGGGATATTACAGCCGAGGGAAAAGTTATTTGACCAGCAACACCACACTATAGGCCGCAATTCCTTCTTCACGTCCCACTGGCCCTAATTTTTCATTGGTAGTCGCTTTAATACCAATCTGATCGGGTTCTAGACTTAGAATCTGACTGAGTTTCTCTCGCATAGCTGGGAGATGGAGTTTTAATTTAGGTTGTTCTGCGACAATGACCGTATCGAGATTGCCGATCTGCCATCCTTGGTCTTGCACAAGCTGATTGACTTGAGCTAACAGTTTTAGACTATCGGCTCCAGCCCATTGGGGATCGGTTGGCGGAAAATAATGTCCAATATCTCCTAGACTTAAAGCTCCCAAGAGAGCGTCCATAATGGCATGGGTCAGCACATCAGCATCACTATGGCCTAACAAACCGAGATGATGAGCAATCTTGACTCCTCCCAAAATCAAATCCCGTCCTGCCACCAGACGATGAATATCGTAACCATTGCCAATCCGTATAGAATTCATGGGAAGTATTTTAATTTAACTGGTTGGAATAAAGATGTCTTTATCTTTTCAAGCAAAGCCAGATCTTTGTCAAGAGGCAAGTAATCCCGTCGCCCTTCTCGCTCTCTGGCAGTTAATCAGTCCCGCCTTACCCGTTGGAGCCTATAGTTATTCGGAAGGGTTGGAATGGTTAATCGAACATCAGATCATTCGGGATCAAAATACCTTAGATCATTGGCTGCGGCAAGAACTTCAATCTGGCTCTATTCGGGTGGAGGCAGCGATCGCCCTAAGAGCCTACCAGGCAAGTCTTAATCAAGATTGGCAATTGTTAAATCGCTGGAATGATTATTTATCCGCCAGTCGGGAAAGCCTAGAACTGAGACAGCAAAGTTGGCAAATGGGTCAATCCCTACGCAAACTGTTATTGGATTTAATCCCTGAATTGGATTCTGATTTGTCCCAAAATTTCGCCCAGGTATCCACTCCCTGTAATTATGCGATCGCCTTTGGACTAGCGGCGGCCCATTGTCACATTGATATTTCTCTAGCCATCCTGGGTTATTTATCCAGTTGGGTTAGCAATTTAATCAGTGCTGGAGTGCGTTTAGTGCCGTTGGGACAGACCACTGGCCAAAAAATTATCTGGAATCTTCATCCCTTCCTGCTACAAATAACAACAGAAATCCTGCAACTATCCGATCAGCAATTGCAGACCTGTAGTTGGGGTTTGGGTTTAGCCTCAATGGGTCACGAAAGCCAATATACTCGCCTCTTTCGGAGTTAGCCATCATTGGCCGCTTGGATACGAGAGGTGGTAAAACGACTTAGCCATTGTTCTAAATAGAGACGATTAGCCTGTTTTTCCTCATTATTTTGGGTATCCAAGGGATGGGGAGCTAAACCTCGAATGGCTGCCGATGTTACACAAAACATTGATTTTTGAAAACTCTCACAAATTTGCACTAACAAATCTTCTTCCTGGCGAAAACTTTGGCGATAAATTTGATGTAAATAATCGGGTAGAAAGTGACGCATATCCTGCATTAGTAACGTGGGAGGAATGCCGGCTCCACCAATGGGTAAAGGGTCCGCATATAAGGCTCCGTAAGTAAAATTGGACTGATCGTAGGGAATTTGATAGGCTTGGGCATTGTAGGAAACCGTACCAGGAAAGGGTGTTCCTCGGAAAAAAACAGCCTCTACGTAAGGAATAGCCGTATCCACTAAAAAGGTTAAACCCGCCGAAGCAGGCAAAACATTATAGATTTTCTCCCGAATTTGCACCTGATAAATAATGGGCTTTTGGGCATCCGCAACCAAAGCATCTTGAATATGCTGAACGACCTGGGGAATGGTTGTGATTTCACCACGATCATACCGATCCGATAGGCTTAAAAACATATCGGCCATGACTCGCCAAAATTGGCCTAACCCTGAATAGTAGGCCATCATCCGCATTTGTTCTGGTAAAAACTCTGGAAAAATTTTGTGGAGGGTTAAAATGAAAGGATTGGTTTTAATCTTCGCTTGAATGATTGCTTCAATATTCTGTTTAAATTCGGCTCCATCCAAGTAATTATCTAAACCGCCGCCGCCATGCCATAACATCGTTTTCATGCAATATTCAGCGTACTCAAAGTTAATGCGATCGTGAAACCAATGTTTGATTAAGTTTTGAAAATTAACTTGGCCATTAAAATATTTGAAAAAGGGAAATAACACTAAAAACTGGTTTTCGGCAATATAAATTAAATTACGGGAGTAGGCATCTAAAACCACACCATAGCTTTTGAGAATACCAACCACTTCCGTCACATTGTGAGGGGAGTCATTCAGCAAGGCCTGACCGGCTTCTAGTTGATAAATATAGTTTGCCAGGGGATGTTTTGAGACTTCTAAGGTTTTCTGTAACATGGCTAAGAATGGATAGTTAATAGTGTATTAATCAGCCTAATTGCTTTGTGTCCTCGTTAGTTGGGAGATCATTAATTGACCTTTGTGTTAAGGATCTTGCTAGAAAAATTTTCGGCGATCGCATCACTTTGACCTGTCAATAGTACGGAAGTTTGAGGTTCACTCCACAGGGTTAACCAATGGGGCTGAATGCCTAGCACAAAAATGAGTAGGGCAAGAATCATGGCTGGAAAACGTTCTCGCCATAAAACCCTGGGTAATTTCGCTAATTCAGGCGTTAAACGTCCAAAAAAGACCCGGTTAACCATTAAGAGAAAATAAACAGCCGTTAAACCACTACCCAGCAAACAAAATAGGGTTTGTACCGGAAAAATGGGGAAACTACCCCGAAAAACCAGAAATTCAGCGATAAAGCCTGCTAATCCAGGAATTCCCGCACTGGCCATAACCCCTAAAATCATTAAACTGCCCACAATGGGTAAACCTCGTTGGGGTGTTAATAAACCCCGGAGATAATCCACATCCCGACTGCCCGTTTTGCGATAAACCACGCCCACTAAAAGAAATAACATCGCCGAAATTAAGCCATGACTGACCATCTGAGCCGTCGCTGCCGTGATACTTAAACGAGTTGTTGCCGCAGCAGCTAGTAAAACATAGGCCATGTGGGCAATAGAAGAATAGGCCACGACTTTTTTCATATCTTTTTGGGCGATCGCACAGGAGGCTCCATACAGGGCACTAATGGCGGCCAGGGTCGCTAACCAGGGCGCAATACTCACCCAGGCATCTAAGTATAAACCGACTCCAAAGCGCAAAAGTCCGTAGGTTCCCAACTTTAATAAAACGCCAGCTAAAAGAACCGAAACGGGTGTCGAAGCTTCTACGTGGGCATCCGGAAGCCAAGTGTGGAAAGGAAAAATAGGAATTTTAATCGCTAATCCCACCAGTAAGGGAATTAACAGTAACAGTTGTAAATTAACGGGCAAGGTTTGCGATCGCAGGGGATCATAGTCAAAGTTGAGAGAATGGGTTAACCAGACCCAGCCCAGAAAACTGACCAGGACTAAAAAGCCAGAAACCGCCGTATAAAGTAAAAACTTCATGGCCGCATAGCCGCGTCGATCGCCGCCCCAAATGGCAATCAGAAAATAGAGCGGGATAATTTCTAATTCGTAGAACAAGAAGAAGAGGAGCAGATCCTGGGCTAAAAAGGCTCCAGCCACCCCACCACTTAGCAGTAAGAGCAAGGAAAAGTAAAAACGGGGACGAATTAAGGTATCAACATTAGTGCTATAGATAGCGATCAAAGTTAATAAACTATTTAAACAAAGCAGAGGAAAAGAAAGTCCGTCCACCCCTAAGTGATAACTGAGACCAATGCCGTAAATCCAGGAAAAAGATTCCACAAATTGCATCTGGGGATTATTGACCTCAAATTGCAGTCCTAAAACTACATTCAAGGCCAAAACTAGCCCCGCCATCACTAAAGACAGCGATCGCCATTGGTCAGCGGTGGCCTCTTTTGGGAAAAAAGCAAGGACAATTGCTCCAAAGATTGGAATCCAAATTAGTAAACTTAAGATCATAAACCTTCGTAAATCAGTTAATTCATAGAACGCATTAAAAAGTAATCCAAGGCAATCAATTGTTCGTAAAACTAGCACAAGATTTAACTACATCCATGACGACCAAAACTCCCTCAACAATGACCACTGACCACTTAATACAACCCAAAATAACAAACTGACTCCCATCAGAATCGTTAATAAATAAAATTGGGATTGACCGGAAGCATTATATTTCAAAGCACTACCACTAAAAATGGTGGCTAAACTGATCAAATTGACTGCTCCATCAATGACATAGCGATCAAACCAATCTGCTAAACGGGAAATATTTGCGACGGCGGCTACCACCGTTACGGCATAAATACGGTCAAGATAAAAGTCATAGGAAAATAAATCTTGGAAAAAGCGCACCGATAATTGCATAGAACGAGACAAGGCCCGATCCAATTTAATGCTACTGCCAATGCCAAAACCGATTAAACCAGCGACAAAAACCACAACCATTCCCCATTGACTGAGCCAACCATCCTGGTTCATGAGCGGCATAGTGGGAGAAAGCCAGAGGGGCCAACGAATCGGAGCCAAAGGAGCAATTAAGGTTGCTAAAGTTAACGTCACCATCGGAACTGCCATCGGCCAGGGAACTTCGGGCGCGCGTCTGGTTTTGCTCTGGGATGGCCCTAAAAAGACTAAGCGAAATACCCGTGTTAAATTGAGAGCCGAGAGCAGATTTAAAAAACAAAGTAAGACTAATACCCACCAATTAATGTCCCAAGAACCATTTAACCAACGTTGCCAAGTCCAAAACATCCCCATGGGTAACACACCGATAATACCGGCAGAACCAACCACAAAGGCAGTGGTAGTAGCGGGCATCCGCGACCATAACCCTCCCATCTCCGTAATATTCTGATTACTGGTGGTCAGAATAATCGAACCGGCACTCATAAATAGCAGAGCTTTGGCGATCGCATGGGTAAAGAGGATTAAAAAAGCAATATCGACATGGCCCAAACCTACCGCCACAAACACTAAACCGAGATAGGCACTGGTGGAATGGGATAAGGCCCGCTTAATATCAATTTGGGCGATCGCAATCAAGGAAGTAATAATGGCCGTCACCGTGCCTAGCACAATCAGGGTATTGGAAACTAGCGGTGATAGGGCAAAGACCGGCTGAAGTTTAATTAAAACGTAGGCTCCGGCTGAAACTACAATCGAATTCCGCATAATTCCCGCCGGATTAGGCCCTTCCATCGCCTCATCTAACCAGAGATTAAGGGGAAATTGGGCGCATTTTCCCGTTGGCCCCGCAATCAGAGATAGTCCTAAAAGAGTGGCCGTCAAGGGCGGAATGGGAGAAGTATTTGCCCAGCTTTCTAACTGGGAAAAGGTTAAACCCTCTCCATAGCTAGAGAGAGCCACAACCCCCATTAACAAAATAATGTCACCGACTCGTTTGGTTAAAAAGGCATCTCGCGCCGCACTTACTACTAGGGGCTGGGCATACCAAAATCCCACCAATAGATAGGTGGAAAGGGTTAGAATTTCTAAGAGCGCGTAACTTAAAAAGAGAGAATCACTCAGGGCCATGGCTCCCAGAGCCGCCTCAAAAACCCCCAAAAGTCCATAGAAACGGGCTAAAGACCAATCCTTTTCCATGTAGCCCAGGGCGTAAAGTTGAGCCAACAAACTGATCCCTGTTACAACTTCCAAGGCACCTAAACTCACCGGCGAAATCTGAAGTGAAAAGGAGAGATCCAGATCCGCTACCTGGAGCCAATGAAAAGCAATCTGTATTGTCTGTTTCTGCCAGATCGCCGTAAACACAGCCGTTCCATGCAGGACAGAAACCAGCGTCATTAAAATATTGAAATAGGCAGCCGGGCGCGGCCCTGTCCGTTTAATCAGCCCTAATGACCAGGGAAGAGTCAAAAAGGAGCCAATCAAGCTATAAAAGGGGATAAACCAACTATTTTGTAAAAGAAAGTCAGTCATTTATTAAAGTCTTTTGTATATTGATGTCCCAATCGTCCAAACTCTACGCTACAGTAGCGTAGGACACTTGACAACCTCCGATCCCCACCCGATGCCAACCCCATCTCAATCAAAGGAAATTCTGATCTAGGCAGACTGACTAACAGGTTATCAGCATTCAAAGGAGATGGTAAACTAGTCTTGATCTAGCCTAACTTTTGTACATTAAACCAAAGGCTTGAGGTTGAGGAAGATATTTAATGAAAGCCATGATTTTGGCCGCTGGCAAAGGAACTCGTGTTCGCCCCATCACCTATACTATTCCCAAGCCAATGATTCCCATTTTGCAGAAACCCGTCATGGAGTTTTTGCTGGAATTACTGAGACAGCATGGTTTTGACCAGATTATGGTAAACGTGAGTCATCTGGCTGAAGAGATCGAAAGTTATTTCCGTGATGGTCAACGGTTTGGCGTACAAATTGCCTACTCCTTTGAAGGGCAGATTGAGGATGGTCGCCTAGTGGGAGCAGCGATCGGTTCGGCAGGTGGACTGCGGCGTATCCAGGACTTTAATCCTTTTTTTGATGATACCTTTGTTGTGCTTTGTGGAGATGCTCTGATTGATTTGGATTTGACAGCCGCGTTGCAATACCACCGGGAAAAAGGGGCGATCGCTACCATTGTCACCAAATCTGTTCCCAGGGAATCGGTATCGAGTTACGGTGTAGTAGTGACGGATGAGGATGGCCGGATTCAAGCTTTCCAGGAAAAACCTAGCGTTTCCGAAGCTTTGAGTACGCAGATCAACACTGGAATTTATATTTTTGAACCAGAAATTATTGATTTTATTCCCCCAAATCAGGAATATGATCTTGGTGGTGATCTTTTTCCTCGTTTAGTCGAAAAGGGAGCCGCTTTTTTTGCTGTCAATATGGATTTTGAATGGGTCGATATTGGCAAGGTTCCAGACTATTGGCAAGCGATTCGCGGGGTTTTGTCTCAAGAGATTAAAAACGTCTCCATCCCAGGAATTGAAGTTAAGCCAGGTATTTATACGGGTATTAATGTGGCAGTAAATTGGGACAAGGTTCACATTGAGGGCCCTGTCTATATTGGCGGTATGACCCGTATTGAAGATGGTGCAACCATTATTGGGCCCGCCATGATTGGCCCCAGTTGTTGTATTTGCAGTGGTGCGGTGGTTGATAATAGTGTGATTTTTGAGTATTCTCGTTTGGGGCCAGGGGTGCGCTTGGTCGACAAGTTAGTTTTTGGCCGTTATTGTGTGGATAAAACGGGAGCAGCGATCGATGTTCAGGCCGCCGCCTTAGATTGGTTGATTACCGATACTCGCCAAACTCTTCCCTACGAAGAAAGCAGTCAACAACAAATGATCGCTAACTTTCTTAAACAAAAGAATTAATAGATTTCATCAGGCATTAATTCAGGGAGTAAATCAAGAAAAATTAGCAAAGGTACCTAAAACGGGTAAACGAAGTTCCTGGGCCTTTTTCACCGCTTCCTTGGCGAGCGTTTGGGGTGTTTTCTTGACACCAATTGTAAAAATTAAGCCGTCAGTATAGGTCGAAATAAAATAAATATCCGTATTGTCAAGGAACGGCGGTAAGTCGTAGATCACCAGATCATAGTTTGCCTGAAATTCAGACATACAATATTGGAAGTGATTAGACCATAGATGTTTTGTGCTTAGTTTAGGGCCAGAACTTAACAAGGATAAATTAGGATAGTCTGGTGAAACCTGAAGAACGGACTCTAAACTAATTTCCTGTTGGAGAAGATTACTTAATCCTTTTTCATTTTGGAGATTCAGCCAGGGATAGATGGGAGAATTCTGCCAATTGGCATCGACCAATAGGACTTTTTTGCTTTGTTGGGAAGCGGCGATCGCTAAATTGAGGGCGATCGTAGATTGACCATCTCCCACCTGAATGGCAGAAATAACCAAAGAGCGAAGGGCTGGCTGACGATAGAAAAAAGATAGTTCCGAATAAATCTCATCAAAAATATCAAGAAAGAGAAGAAATTCGTTTTCTCGATTAGCCTGAGTGCTACTTTCAGCTAGGGACTCTGGAACGCTCAATTCTGACGAGACTGCGTTTTTTTCTTCTGTTTCCTCTAGTAATGGTAAGTTGACAACCGATTTCTGAAAAGAAGCGGAGGAAGAGACTACATTAGGAATAAGGCCAATGAGAGGAATACCCAAAATATCCTGGATATCCTCAGCACAGTAAAAAATATTTTTGCGTCTTTCCCAGAGGAAAATAATTGTCAAACTGATGAATAAACCACCAGCAACACCAGCGATTAATAATTTCTGACGTGAAGGGGGTTCTCCCACAGGATTACCATATTCATCTAGAGGAATTTGAGGTTTAGAAATCAATTGCCAGGGTAATTCCTGAGCAGCTTCTACTTTTAGATTTTCTCTCTGTAGGAGTAACTTATCAACGATCTCTTCCGTCAAACGAATATCTCTAGCAATAGTGTTAAATTGGTTAATCACATCAGGAAGTACCCGGATCAATTTCTCAATTTGCTTAATCTTTGTCTCTAGTAATTGGGATTGGGCTTGAATACTATTGACCTGGTTTTGGGCATCAATTAATTGTTCGGTTAATTTAATCCGAGTCGGATCTTGAAAATCGAGAATGGGAGAATTCGGTGCCACGGAGGAATGGATACTCGACAAAAGCATTTGAGTCCTTTGAGTCAAGAGTCTTTGAAAATTCTCCCGTTGCATTCTAAGATTGATCAGTTGAGGGTTATCTGGAGTAACCAGGGCTTCCGCAGAAGCAATTTGAGTATCAACTTCCTGAATTTTTTTAATTAGTCCTAATCTTTCTTGATCCTGGTTGAGAACGGCGGCGGCGATCGCTTGATTAGAATCAATTTTTAAGTTTCCTTGTAAACTTCTATAAAGCTCCATTTGAGAGCTAAGTTGTTGTTTTAAAGTGAGTCTTTGTACTGATAGATCGTTGAGCTGAACTAGCAGTGCCTCATTCTTTGTGGCGGGATCAACGAGTTCATAACGTTCTCGAATCAACTTTTGCTTTTGTTTGAGAACATTTAGATTTTGTTGTAGGGCGGGTAACTGTCGATCAATAAATTTGACCCCAGCTTTAATGCTAGTTTGTCTATCTTCTGCACTATATTTTACAAAGGTTCTGGCTGCTACTTGTAAAACTGTCTCGACTTCCTTAGCATTTTCTCCTTGGTAAGAAACTTCAAAAATTTTGGTTGCATCTTGTCCTGATGCAGAACGAATCCACTCGACTTTAAAATTTTCTCTCAGGTCTTTCCAGATAGCAGGCACGGTTTGGCGAGCGAGTTTGTTATGAACATCCTGGGCGATCCGGTAGGTCATGCCAGGGCTTTGGAGGAAGGCAAGATTTGTCGGATAATCCAAGGCCATAAAATCCTCTCGTTGAGGAATTCCTTCGGTTCGTGTTAGGGTGGTCGGATCAGTGAGTTTGGCAGCAGCAGTGATTGGTTCTACGAGTAGATAAAAGTTCCCTTTATAGGTTGTTGGCTTAAAAAAGGATAAAGTCAATCCTCCTAACCCTGTAATGGTGGTAATTAGAGTAATGAGCCAGGATTTACGAATCGCCATCCGAATAAAAGGACGGATATTAAATCCTTTTTTAGGCGTAGTTCCCGATTCTTCAATTTCCTCAGTGATTGGCTCAGAATAACTATCCGCCACGGCTTTTCCTTTGATTTATCGGCAAACACGGCTCCAATTTTAGCACCTGTTCTTTTTTGTTGGTAGATACAAAGGAGAATCTGGTTGAGTCATTTTCAGGGAAAACTACAATGGTTGAAGCTAAAACTAAAACAATTTGCTGTTTACAATTTTCTTTATGTCTTCACTGGATGGGATCAAAATTATTCTCGTAGAACCTGCCGGCCCTTTAAATGTTGGCTCCGTGGCACGGGTGATGAAGAATATGGGATTGAGTCAATTAGTCTTAGTTTCTCCCCAATGTGATCCCCTAGGAGAAGAGGCTCGTCGGATGGCCGTTCATGGCGTTGAGTTGTTAGAACAGGCCCAGCAGGTTCCCTCCCTGGCGATCGCCTTACAGGGATGTCATCGAGCGATCGCTACAACGGCCCGTTCTCGTAGCCTGGAAACGCCCTTAGAAACGCCTCGTCAAGCCTTGCCCTGGTTGATCCAACCTCCTTTAACAACGGCTCTGATTTTTGGACGTGAAGATCGAGGCTTAAGCAATGATGAATTGAATCAGGCCCACCGTTTCGTGGGGATTCCAGCTAACCCTGACTATACTTCGTTAAATCTGGCTCAGTCAGTCGCCATTTGTGCCTATGAACTGTCTCAAGCGCAAGACCAACCTAACCCGCAAACGACTTCCCTTGTTGACCCAATTAACCTGGCCACCTCAGAACAATTGGAAGGTTATTATCAACATTTAGAAAAAAATCTCCTTACTATTGGTGTGCTTTACCCACACACGGCCCATGCCAGAATGGAAAAACTGCGTCGGCTTTATCAACGCGCTCAACTGACTTCACAAGAAGTTGCCCTTTTGCGAGGTATCTTAGGACAGGTTGATTGGCTATGGCAACAATTACCCGCTAACCATAGTCACACTCAGAAGCCTACTCCTTAGGACAGATTTTTTTCTTGATAACGAATCTATTCCGAACTGCAATTACCTAGTCTTCTTTTTGTCGTCTTGGTTTGTCGCCTTGTCTGAGCATAAGCCCCTCTTTTGTCGTAATTTTTCTTTTTTCCTCAACCACTATGTCTAGATCTAATTCCCGTCGCTCTGGTCGCCGTAATCTTAGTCTGGTTCCATCTCCCAGCAGCAGTTCTGATAAACCGACGACAACCCTCACCGTTGAAGCGACTCCTGTCCTCTCGACAGCTGTTCCTCGTCCTCGCAAAAATAGCAAGCCACCTAGTCTGCTGCGATCAGGAATGCTCTACGCGTTGCGCCTGGGAATTTTAGGTTTGGGTCTGGGGGTAGCGGCTGGAACTGTTTTAACGACTTTTACCCCAACCCGTTTTTTGTCGTCCCAGGCTTCTCCGTTAAAAGGGGATGGGAAATCTTCCTTATCTGCTAATCAGGTTCAACCAGGATTTAAACCGCAAGCTATTTTGGCAATGGTGGTTAATTCTGCCAACTCTCATTCTTCAGCCTCATTACCTTCAACGGCTACATTACCGGCAACAAAAACGTTTCAGACCACTGAGGAAATGACAGCACTGAAGCAAAAACTGATGACTTTAGTGGCTAAGGCTAAACCGAAAATCATTCCCCAAGCCTATTTTGTAGATCTCGACAACGGCAAATATGTGAATTTGGATGCGGATACACCGATCGCCGCCGCCAGTACCATTAAAATTCCCGTCGCGATCGCCTTTTTTCAGGATGTGGATGCGGGCAAGATCAAACTAGATGAAGTGTTACCGATGGGAAAAGATGTCATTGCCTCTGGTTCGGGGGATATGCAGTACCAGCAAGGTCAGAAAAGCTTTACGGCTCTAGAAACCGTTACCAAAATGATCACCATTAGTGATAACACTGCCACTAATATGATCATCAAGCGTTTAGGGGGTAAAGCGGCTGTCAACCAACGCATTCAGCAATGGGGTTTAAGTAGTACCGTGATTCATAATACCCTACCGGATCTAGAAGGAACCAATACGACTAGTCCCCACGACCTTGCCCGGGCCCTATTAAAGGTTAATCAAGGGGAATTACTTTCTCTCAAATCCCGCGATCGCCTTTTGGGAATTATGCAGCAAACCAAAACTCGAACTCTGTTACCCCAGGGCTTGGAACCAGGGGCCATTATTGCCCATAAAACGGGAGATATTGGTACAGTATTGGGGGATGCCGGTATTATCGATATGCCCAATGGTAAACGCTATATCGGTGTTGTGATGGCTAAACGTCCTTTCAATGACAATAATGCTCGCCTTCTGATCCAGGACATATCTCGTACTACCTATCAACATCTTAAAGCCACTACACCATCGGTCAGATCCAACGTGACAACCCAGGCTAAAGTTTCCTCTGTGACGACGAAGGTTAACCCCCCCAAGGTGGCCGAGCAGCCGTCAGCCACGACACCACAAAACACCGCTCCTCAACCAACCTCAAAACCCTTAACAAAGTCCCCATCAGAGCGATCGGCAACCCCGGCCAATCCCTAAGAGCAGAAGTTTAGCGGAGTAGGAAATTGAAACGATATGATGGTTAGGGCAAATCGGCTTGGCCTTAGGGACTATTGACTTAAAAACTGGTCAGCACCCCCGACTGAAGTACGGGGGCTTCGTGCCTCCTATGATAGTTAGCTGACCAGGTTAAGTCCTTCGAGGACTACGTTTTTTGAGTCATAACACCGACGAATGCGTAGCCAGTTTGTCGCTCTGTTGTTGGAAGTTAAACATCTTTACGGGGTTAAGGAAGTGCTTTCAATCTAACAAGCTCTTAAAACATTACCGAGGCTAACATTACCCAAGAAATTGGAGTTATCTATGTCTAATTACGTCTTCGTTTCTATGTCTAATTACGTCTTCGTTATTGATACTGGTAAACAGCCATGCAACCCAGTTCATCCTGCTCAGGCACGATTGTTACTGAGTCAGAAAAAGGCTGCTGTGTTTCGTCGGTATCCCTTCACTATTATTCTCAAGGAGAGAAAAGAAAATGTAGAAACCAAACCCTTAATCGTCAAAATTGACCCAGGCTCTAAGACAACGGGAATAGCTATTCTCAGTGGTGACAACGTTATCTGGGGAGCAGAGTTAACCCATCGAGGACAGGCAATCAAAGCAAACCTAAATTCTCGTCGAGCTATTCGTCGCAATCGTCGAAACCGTAAAACTCGCTATCGTCCTGCTAGATTTCTTAACCGAAAAAGACAAAAAGGTTGGTTGGCTCCTAGCCTACAGCATCAAGTAGATACCACATTAACTTGGGTTAAGAAATTGATTCGTTACTGCCCTGTTACCAACATCGTTCAGGAATTGGTTCGATTCGATTTACAAAAAATAGAAAACCCTGAAATCTCTGGAATTGAGTACCAACAAGGAGAATTACAGGGCTACGAAGTAAGGGAATATCTTCTGGAGAAATGGAATCGTCAATGTGCCTATTGTGGAGCAAAAGATATCCCCCTTCAAGTTGAACATATTCATCCAAAAGCAAAAGGAGGAACCAATCGCATTTCCAACCTTTGTCTTGCCTGCAAACCATGCAATCTTAGTAAAGGAATTCAGGATATTAAGAACTTTCTTTTGGGTAAACCCAATGTCCTAAAATGGGTATTGAGTCAGGCAAAACTTCCCCTGAAAGATGCTGCTGTTGTTAATTCGACTCGCTGGGCTTTATTTAATGCCTTAAAATCCACCGGACTACCCATTTCCACTGGCTCTGGTGGGCAAACAAAATTTAATCGAGTTCGATTAGAACTCCCTAAAATTCATTGGCTTGATGCTGCCTGTGTCGGAATAACTGAGTCCTTAAAAGTCCTCATAAAACAACCTTTGTTAATCAAGGCAACGGGACATGGAACCCGTCAAATGTGTCGCACAGATAAATTTGGCTTCCCTTCTCGCTATGTTCCTCGATTCAAATTCATTAAAGGTTTTCAAACAGGTGATATTGTCAAAGCTATTCTAACTTCTGGCAAGAAAATTGGAATTTATGTTGGGCGAGTTGTCGTTCGCTCTACTGGCAGCTTCAATATTTCAACATCTACTCAATTGGTACAAGGAATTAGCTACAAATACTGTCGGGCTATCCATCGGAAAGATGGTTATTCCTATGGTTTTTAGCCAATATTTCACGGGGAATGAATTCCCGATCTGCGTTTTTCCTCTCAGGTCTGTGGTCACTGAGCTTGTCGAAGTGAAGACGCTGAGTTTCCAAACTCCCATCCTTTTCTTATGATTAAAAGCTTCTTTAAACACTCTGTCTGGTTGGGTTTGGTTGGTGCAGCCCTGGTTTTGACACTCCTGATTCATAGCCCAGCGATGCCAAGGGCACGCTACGCGCACGCTAAGGATGTTGCTCCTACCGCCCCTGCCACTCCGCTGCATTATACCAATCTCAAATTTCCGCCTCTACCGGCAATTCAAATTCCTAAATACGATCGCTATCAGTTAGAGAATGGTTTAGTGGTTTATCTGATGCAAGATCGTCAATTACCCCTAGTCCGAGGAACGGCTCTATTTCGGACAGGTTCACGTCTGGAACCGGCCAACAAAGTGGGATTAGCCGATATCACGGGAACCACCATGCGGACGGGAGGAACCCTTACCCATAGTGCAGATGAGTTAAATAAATTATTGGAGCAACGAGCGGCGGCCATTGAAACCAGTATGGGAACTTCTTCGGGGTCCGCCAGCTTTGACACTTTAAGTAAGGATACAGAAACGGTCTTTCAACTATTTGCCGATGTCATTCAAAATCCGGCTTTTACTGTCGATAAAATTGACCTTGCTAAAAATCAACTCAAAGGCGCGATCGCCCGTCGCAATGATGATCCCGATGATATTGCCAGTCGAGAATTTAGTAAGCTCATCTACGGAGCCACTAGTCCCTATGCCCGCACCATTGAATATTCGACCCTTAACGCGATTAGCCGTGACGATATCGTCAATTTTCATCAGACCTATATTCGACCTGATACCACCATCTTAGGAATTGTCGGAGATTTTGAGCTCGAACCAATGAAAGCTTTAGTAAGCCAATATTTTGGCAATTGGCAAGTTAATACACCTAAACCGGATTTACCGGTTCCGACAGCCAATCAAAAACAAACCGAGGCAGCTTTTTTAGTTGATCAGCCCCAATTAACCCAAAGTAATATCTTGTTGGGACATCTAGGCGGCAAATTGAATAGTCCAGACTATCCGGCCTTAAGTGTCATGAATGGGGTTTTAAATGGTTTTGGTGGCCGATTATTTAACAATATTCGTTCAAAACAAGGTTTGGCCTATTCCGTCTATGGTTCTTGGAATGCTGGCTATGATTATCCAGGCCTATTCATCGCCGGTGGTCAGACTCGTACCGATACCACAATTCCCTTTGTCCAATCTTTACTTAAGGAAATTGAGCGTATTCGTACCACTTCAGTCACGCCAGAGGAATTAGCCTATGCCAAGGAATCTATTCTCAATTCCTTTGTCTTTAAGTTTGAAAATCCTAGTCAAACCCTGACCCGATTGATGACCTACGAATACTATGATTATCCCCCCAGTTTTATCTTTGACTATCAAAAGCAGGTAAAAGCGACAAAAGCAGAAGATGTCCAACGAGTTGCCAATCAGTATCTACAACCGGATAAAATTCTGACCCTAATTGTCGGGAATGGAAAGGTCATTCAACCTAATTTAAAAGATTTAGGGGAAAAGGTTCAGACCATTGATATCACAATTCCCGATCCGCCCAAATCTTAAGCCGATTAGTGAATAGTTGATAATTAATTTAAAAACGCGATCGCTTTCAAAATTGAGAGAGTTTACACGACTTGGAAGGTTAAGAGAGTTGTCCAATCTGAGATAATAAGGGGAAAGTCTTCGTAAGGAGCGACCCAAATGTATTGGCCATTAGTGGGGCGAGGAGAAACGTTGACAAAAACAATGGCAGGATACCGAGAAGTCTTCTGCCGTGAGGCAGGGTTGTCCCATGTCAGCCGATATATAAATGGGCTACTATTAAGTACAAATAAGACGTTGCAAGGAATCTACGCCCAGATAGTGTG
>JAYKJI010000182.1:0-3215 GCA_035285405.1 Snowella sp.
ACTATAGCTAATTTTTAGCAGAAAGCGACAAGAATAATTCACGTGAACTTTCTGCTCCCTGGTTGCCATCCATTTTTAACTTTCACTACATAAATAACACTACCCGAGTTATTATACGCCCCAATCGTTAACGCAATGTTTGGTTAAATATGCCCTCAAGGAATTATTACAGGAGAAAACGGCGGATCAGATTTTGGGGTTAAAAGTCTGTGAACCAGCAATGGGTAGTGCGGCGTTTTTGAATGAGGTGATCGATCAATTAGCAGATGCCTATTTAGAGCGTAAACAACAGGAATTAAACGATCGCATTCCCTATGATCGCCTAACGGTAGAACGACAAAAAATAAAAATGTTTATCGCTGATCGCAATGTCTATGGCATTGATAAGAATCCTTTGGCGATGGAGTTAGCAGAAGTTTCGATTTGGTTGAATTGTATCTATGGGGAACAAACGGAGTTAGAAAATGGGTTACGGCGACAGGAAGCGGTGTTTGTACCTTGGTTTGGCGGTCAATTACATTGTGGAAATTCCTTGGTGAGAGCCAGGCGGCAGGTTTATCCGCGATCGCAGGTTTTAGCGAATAAGAAAGGGGTTGCCCATTGGTACGAATCAGCCCCAGATCGGATCAAGTTAGGAAAACCCTTACCCCAGGGAGCCATTTTTCATTTTCTGTTGGGTGATCCAGCGATGGCCAGCTATAGCGATAAGGTTATTAAGGAGTTAGAAAAGGACAATTTAAAGCTGATTAATGACTGGCAAAAAGGCTTTTGTAAGTCGGGTTTAAGTCCAGAAGAAGCCGATTATGCAGAGCGATTAAGTCAACGTCTGGGGGAATTATGGGAATCCTTTGCCCAAGAGCAAATTCGATTACGCGATCGCACTACCGATGATCTACAAATCTGGGGTCAACATCAAGCCCCCCTTAGAAAGGGGGGTAGGGGGGATCAAACCTTTCCAAAGGCGGATTTAGGGGAAAATCAATCCGTTCCCCTCTCGATGAAGGACAAGATTTATGAACAGGAGAAGTTATCGAAAGGGGTAGCAAATTCGAGTTTTTATCGTCGTCTGAAGATGGTGATGGATTATTGGTGTGCGTTATGGTTTTGGCCCATTACAGAAGCAGAAATGTTACCGACTCGTTTGGAGTTTCTGAATGAGGTGGGGATGATTTTGGGGGAGATGGAAATGGTGGTTCCCGCCCAAGCGGAACAGTTGTTGTTATTCCCTGAAACCCAGGAGCCAAAGCAGGGGCAGTTATCGTTAAAGACTTGGGGTTTTGTGGATTTGGAGCAGTTGAAGTTGTTCTGTCCTCGCTTGCAGGTTGTGGAGGAGTTATCAACGCGGCATCGCTTTTTTCATTGGGAATTGGAGTTTGCGGATTTGTTTTTGGAGCAGGATGGTTTTGATTTGATGGTCGGAAATCCGCCCTGGTTGAAGGTGGAATGGTCGGAGGGAGATTTGTTGGGGGATTATGATCCGATGACGGTAATTCGGAAACTTTCGGCGGCGCAGTTTGCCAAGGTACGGGAGAAATTGTTTAATAATTATGGCGGTTTAAAATCGGGTTATTTGGCGGAATATGAGGAAGCGACGGGAACGCAGAATTTTTTAAATGCAGTGCAAAATTACTCGTTATTACAAGGTCAAAAGGCAAATTTATTCAAGTGTTTCTTGCCCAAGGCTTGGATGTTTTGCCAAGAAGCAGGCGTGTCAGGATTTTTGCATCAGGAGGGAGTTTATGATGATGCGCAAGGAGGATTATTACGCCGCGAGATTTATCAAAGAATTCGTTCTCATTTTCAGTTTGTAAACGTTAAATCCTTATTTAAGGATGTTATGATTTGGAAAAAATACTCAATAAATATTTATGCAAAAAAGTTAGACAAGCCAGCGTTTAACTCTATATCAAATTTATATCAAGTATCTACCATTTATGAATCAGAAAAACATAATGGATTTGGGATAGTTCCAGGACTAAAAGATAACGAAAATAATTGGGAAATCAAAGGACACAAAAAAAGACTTATAAAAATTGACTTAGACCGATTGATTTTTTTTGCTAGGCTTTATGATGATGCAGGAACGCCAGCTATTGAAGCCCATTTACCTTCGCTTCACTCAGAAACCTTGGTTACTGTATTAGAAAAATTATCTTATCAAGAAAAATATTTAGTAGATACTGTTTATTTTTCAACACCTTCAACTTTTTGGAATGAAGTTAATGCTCAAAAGGATGGAACCATTCGCCGCGATACCCAATTTCCCGAAAATCCTAATCAATTAATTTTATCAGGCCCTCATTTTTATGTGGGAAATCCCATTAGTAAAACACCAAGATTAAAGTGTGAAATTGGTAGTGATTATGACGTTATTGATTTAGCCATTATTCCCGATGGCTATTTATCTCGTACCAACTACATCCCCGACTGTCCCCCCAGTGAATATCTAGCCCGTACTCCCAAAGTTCCTTGGAATATGAAACCTGTCACTGATTTTTATCGTCTAGCTTCTCGCAATATGTTAAGCCAGTCAGGTGAAAGAACCTATACTCCCACAATAATTACTCCTGAAATTGCTCACACGAATGGCGTTCAATCTATTGCTTTTGAAAAAACAGAAAATTTGATTCAAGCTGCTTGTTTTGGCATTAGTTTAATTGCTGATTTCTTCATTAAAACAACAGGCCGATCCAATCTTCACTACACTTGGGAAACTTTTCCCTTAATTAACTGCTCTCCTGCTCTCAAAGTCCGAACCCTAACTCTAAATTGCCTCACGACTTACTACACTGACTTGTGGCAAGAAAGCTGGGAAGAAACTTATCAAAAAGACGCTTGGAGCAAACCCAATGATCTGCGTCTCAATCAAACCTTCTTCAACAACCTAACCCCAACCTGGCAACGAAACAACGCCCTCCGCACTGACTACGAACGCAGACAAGCATTAGTCGAAATAGACGTTCTTGCCGCCATGTCCCTCGGTCTAACTCTTGAAGAACTGCTCACTATCTACCGCATTCAATTTCCTGTTTTACAGAAAAACGAAGATGGAACCTACTACGACCTGAATGGGCGCATTATTTTTCATAATCAAGGCAAGGCTCTCCCGAATATTGGTATTCCCCGCAAAGGCAACAAAAAAGAAGGCATCATCGGCTGGGAAGACATACAAACCATGACCACAGGAACCCTCGACATCCAAATCCAAGACGACA
>JAYKJI010000183.1:0-9309 GCA_035285405.1 Snowella sp.
CTGACAGTTATTACCAGTTTGCGCTCTCAGAATCGCGATGTTTTAGCCTTTTTGACTGACGCAGTTAGAGCTAATCGCAAGGGAAACACTCCTCCTTCTCTATTACCTCCGTAGCTGTTCTCTCTCTCTGAACGATTACGTTTAAAGAAAAGCTAGAATTTCTTCATCGGTAGAGAAATCAATGGTGGCATCCTGACGACCTGAAGCCAGATAATCCTTGGTGAAAGAATCTTTTAAACCGGAAATGAGATCGAACTGAGGTTGCCAATTCAAATCAGTTTTGGCCTTATGAATATCGGCAAAAAAGTGTTGCATTCGTAGGGGGAAAGCCTTACGTTTACCAAAATCAAATTCCTTGGGATCGTAGTGGATAATTTTAATCTCATCTGCTTTTTTACCCGCCGCCACAGCACAGGCCTTAGCCAAGCCATCAAAGGTGACATAGCGATCGCCGGAGATATTATAAATCTGATTAATCGCCCGCTCATTGCCCAAAATTGCTGTCATCGCCTCGGCTAAATCCTGCACATGGCCAAATTGGGTAAAATGCTGACCATTGCCCGGAATCGGAATCGGGCGATCGCGGACAATCCGATCAAAAAACCAGGCTTCTAAATCATTGTAATTTTGGGGACCATAAATATAGGTCGGACGCAAAGAAGTCCAGGGAATACCGCTTTGAGCCAAATAGTCCTCCGTCTCGAATTTACCCTTATGACGACTCTTGGGATCCACCGCATCTCCTTCTCGATGGGGCATTTGGTCTGATTTAAGATAAACCCCCGCCGAACTGACATAGATAAAATGCTCTAATTTATCTCGAAATAATTCTACTAAGGGCTGGGTATCGCTCAATTCCCGTCCATTATTGTCGAAAATGGCATCGAAGTTTTCCTTCGCCAACTTTTCTCGTAGTTGTTCAGCATTGGTGCGATCGCCATGAATTTGTTGAATATCCTGTAGGGGAGGCGCACTCTTACCTCGATTAAAGAGGATAACCTCATGGCCTTGTTCCAAAAGGATTTGAGTCAAATAAACCCCGATAAAACGGGTTCCCCCCATTACTAAAACACGCATGGTAGCTCCTGTAGATTAATAAAAACAGAATGATTGTGAACATTGCTAGTTTAAGTTTATTATTTCACAACCGTCTTCGGATCTTCAAAAAATTGCTCAGATTCCTTCAGGTAAGTATCGAGATCGGGCACTGTCACCCATTTTTGCAGCCGATGGGATTGGTGGGTTAAATCCATCAACAATTGGGAATAAACCCCTTCTCGTAACGAAGGAATCACCGATTGACCTTGTTCAATGCCTTCTAACCAGCGATCCACAATGGCGATAAAAGGAGCTAATCGACCATCACTAAAGACCTGGGGAAAGGCTAAATGTTTAGGAATTTCAACCTCTGTGAGGGATTTTCCCGCCGGAGCGGCCAGTAAGCGAAAACCATGCACATAGTCCTTGAGATTATCACTGCCAAGCACTAGGGTTCCTTTTTCGCCATAAATTTCCAACCAATGGCCTCGTCCTCCATAGGTGACAGAACTTAGAGACACTTGACAGGGCGTTCCATCGGCCAGTTCTAAAAGCATGAGGCAGGTATCATCGGCGGTGACAGGTTTTAGGCGGTTATTGTCCTGGGGGTCGGGACGTTCGACAATAGCACAATTTAATTGACCACATAACTTGTGGATCGGGCCAAATAGCCAATGAAGGTAGTCAAAGACATGGGAACCGATCGCCCCTAATACTCCCCCTCCTTGATCGGCACGAGCATACCAATTCCAAGACCGTTCAGGATTAGCACGACTGGTCACGAGCCAATCAACTTTAATAAAACGAATTTTGCCCACATAATCCTCTTGCAAATATTCTGCTAATAATCGCCAAGCCGGAACTGTCCGAAATTCAAAGTCGGCGATCGCCGTTAGATGATGAGTTTGGGCTAAATGATAAAGTTCACGGGCTTCGGCAGCCTTCAAGGTCAAAGGCTTTTCGATCAACAGATGCTTACCTGCCTGTAAAATCTTTTTCGCCATGTCGTAGTGTAAAAAAGGCGGCGTTGACAGACTAACCCCCTGCACCTCTGGCCGGTCGAGGATTTTTTCCAATTGATCATCCGCTTGGGGAATTTGATAATTGGCAGCGATCGCCTGGGCCTTAGCCAACTCTCGATGATAAACTGCTACCACTTCAGTAAGAGGATGATGCTGAAAGCCTGGAATATGAATGGCCCGGCCAAAGCCAGTTCCCACCACTGCCACACCAAATGGAGAAAAATGATACTTGCCCATTCACTGACCTTTTAAAGCTTGCTTGACATTGAGTTAAGAATTACTGCAAAAGAAACGATAACCAATCAATTTATAGATTAACTTCGCTGTTGTAAATTCTGAGACAACGGAATCGCTAACGGGAGCTAATTCCATCACATCACAGCCAATAACCTCATGGTTCTCAAATACCCGCCGCAAAAATCCTAGGGTTTCGTGCCAACCCATACCACCTGGCTCTGGAGTGCCGACCCCTGGCATAAAGCCCGGATCGAGACCATCTACGTCAATGGTAATAAAGACCTTGGGCGTTTTGATGTTGCTTAATGCTTCCTCAATCCAATGGGAATTAGCCGCCATTGTTCGCGCCCAGATCACGGTCATTTGTTTTTCCTTAATCAGATCCGCCTCTTCTTTACAAATGGCCCGAATACCAACGGGTAAAGTGGGCAAACCCATCTCTAAGACCCGACGCATCACGCAGGCATGGTTATGTTGTGAACCTTCAAAGGAATGACGCAGATCGCCATGAGCATCGATTTGAATGACTGTAAAGGGTTCCGTTAAGCTTTGCTGATAGGCTCGCACTACTCCTGTGGTAATGGCGTGTTCTCCTCCCACCGCGACCACAAATTTGCGATCGCCAATCAAGTCGAGAACTGTGCTGGTGGTGACTGTTAGCATCTGCTCGGCGGTTAGGCCAGAATTGTGACGAGTATCGGCAATATAGTCCCAGGTGTAGATACCCACTTCATGACAGGTTTCCCGTTGCAACTCTTCATCGTAGGCTTCCAACTGATGTGAGGCAATTAATACCCCTTCTGGGCCCTGCTCACAGCCTTTTCGATAGGTCGTCGTTGCTTCGTAGGGAATGGGAAGGATCACCGCCTGGGCGATCGCGTAGGGAGTTTCGGCTTCTGAACCGAGGAATTGTTGCATGGTTAGGGGATGGGGGGACTGGGAAGAGGGGGAGGCTGGGAAGAGGGGGAGTTAGTCAGTGCGTTCTAATTGCCAGAGGATCTGATTACCTTCGCGTCGCACTCTAGAAACAACCCAATTACGCCACGACCAATGATCGCCTCGACTGGTGACAGCACTCGCATTAATATCCATCAGATCGGCCAATTCTGAACTGGTAATTAGATAGCCTTTATTGGCAACTTCATCGGCTACTCGTAGCGTTTCGATCAAGTTTTTAATCTGAGTAACTCGCTCTTCACGGGATAAAAGAGATTCTTCGCTGATACTTGTCGAGGCTTCTATCATAGGGTTTAGTTAGGTAAGGGATGACAGCAGAGAGACGCACAATCTTAGGGAACAAGCCAGTTATAAATAAAATTGGAGGGGTTAGGGAGATGAAAACGATTTTCAGCTTTGTATTACAGCATAACGAGTTTTCGAGTGACTGTTTAGGCTGAACCCATAACTCTTATCAAGAATAAATGACTTTCGTTCAGTCAAACCTAGTTTATAGAGAAACCATCATCTCTAGACACCGCGAATAGAGCATAATAAAAGATTATATCGGCTCAAAAACTTGAAAACGATTGCATAAATAATTGCCATGGCCAATCTAGATAAACTGGAACCCGCAAACAAGGCAGATGTATTAGTTTATCAGCCCTACTATCCCAGTAAGGATAAGCAGAAACTTCTTCCTCTCGCTCTGAGTCTCTACAACCAGGGAAGATTGGAGGGAAAACGCCGCATTGAGGCTGGAGAAGGTATCACTCTGGCAGCTTCCTGGTATGTCTCAAAACTGCCGTCAGAATTAACTCGCTGTCGTATCCAATTTGAAGGTCAAGCGGAACTCAGTTACGAAATCACGATTCTGAATTCTGAATTTATTGATTACTTGATTGATCTCATCCTCATCTTCCGAGAATCTAAAGAGGTGGACTTTCCCCAGGCTTTTTATCGTAAGTTATTGCGTTTTGATGAAGCAGCTAACGCTCCAGCGTAAATTTTTCTGACATCATCGTATTTCGATGGTTACTATTGCAATTTTTAAGGAGTATTTTCGTGGCTAATTCTGCCCAATGTTTGTTAATCGGTTCCATCGAAGCCTACAGTGGCAAATCAGGTACTATTTTAGGCTTAGCGCAACAACTACAGCGGGAAGGATTAGCGATCGCCTATGGTAAGCCCATCGGGAACTGTTCTGGTGAACAGGATAGCCCTCAAGAGGATGCCGATATTACTTTTGTGGCTGATGTTCTCGGTTTAAAGTCAAATCAGATCTTGATGCCACTTTTGACGCTCAATACCCATACCATTGAAGCCCGTTTGCGAGGAGAAGGGCCAGTTAACTACCTCGAAAAGTTCCAATCTTCTCTTCAAGATATTCAAGCGGATATTGTTATTTTAGAAGGGCCCGGCAATCTTTGGGAAGGTAGTTTATTTAATCTTTCCTTTTTAGAATTAGCGAAAACTATTAAGGCAGGGATTCTGCTAGTCGCTCGTTATCATTCTCCGTTAGTGGTGGATGGCTTTCTCAAGGCCCATCAAGAATTAGGCGAGTCTCTGTGGGGAGTGGTCATTAATGATATTCCGCCTGAGTCGATGACAGAGGTTCAGACCCTGGTTAAGCCGTTTTTAGAAAAACAGCATATTGCTGTGTTAGGTTTATTGCCCCAGGATCGATTATTACGCAGTGTCAGTGTTCGTGAAATTGCTCATCAGTTAAATGCAAAGATTTTGTGTCGTTCTGATCGTTTAGATTTGATGGTAGAAAGTCTGACGATTGGCGCGATGAATGTTAACTCTGCTCTAGAATATTTCCGTAAAGGGGAAAATCAGGCTGTTATCACCGGCGGCGATCGCACCGATCTCCAGTTAGCGGCCTTAGAAACCTCGACCAACTGTCTGATTTTAACCGGCCATGTCACTCCCCAACCCTTAATTATCAGCCGAGCAGAAGATCTAGAAGTGCCTATTTTGTCAGTTAATTTGGATACCCTCAGAACGGTCGAAATTGTTGATCATGCCTTTGGCACCGTTCGGTTGCAAGAATCGATCAAAGTAGAATGTATTCAAAAATTGATGGCTGACAATTTCGATCTCGCTACTTTCCAAAAAAAGCTCAATCATGTTAAGGCTTAAGCCCTACGGATTACCGCTAAATTTCGACGGTGAAAATAGAACCCTGGGGCTGATTGGGCAAAAGAGTCAAAGTTCCTCCCTGGGCTTCTACCGCCATTTTACAGAAGGCTAAACCTAAGCCAATTTGAGCCGTATTTTGTTTGACGGTTCCGATCTCAAACTTTTGGAAAATTTTCTCTGCTTCTGCGGGAGTTATTCCTGGCCCATTGTCTATAACTTTGACGCGGATATGATTTTCTGGTAAGTACTCCAGGCTAAGAATAATTCGGCTATTAGGGGGTGAGAATTTTAAAGCATTGGAGATTAAATTTTCAATAATGCGGCGTAGGATGATGGCATCAATGAGAATCGTATTGCCCGGCTGAGGCAATTCCCCTTTTAGCTGGATTTTGTGGGCACGGGCTGTCAGTTCAAATTCAGTTAAGATTGATTTTCCAAGTGTAGATAAATCGGTAGCAACGGGATTAAATAAGATTTTTCCAGATTCTAGTTTGGCCATTAAAAGCAGACTATCAATCATCGTTTTCATGCGTTGACCAGAAGTCAATATCTGTTCTGCTTTTTTAAATAGAATGGAGTGAGCATCTATCCGATTGACATATTTAAGCATGACTTCTGCCGCTAATAGTATAGACGTTAACGGATTACGTAAATCATGAACAATCATATTAGACATATCTTCTCGCAGCCTTAACGTTTCTTCGCGTAATTTCAGGAGTCTTGCCAACTCGTCATAAGCCTTTCTGAGTTCAAGTTCGTGATGTTTGCGATCGCTAATATCGGCAAAATAGCCTACAATTTCGATGGGATTACCCTGCTCATCTTGTACCAAAGAAAGCTCATTATTCACCCATAAATAATGACCATCACGATGTCGAAAACGATATTCATGAATATGGTGTCCCTGTTTAAATAGATTATTGAGATTGGCAAAAACTTGAGGTGCGTCCTCTGGGTGAAGATGATCCGCCCAAAAACTCGATTGACTCAAAAATTCGCTCGTCGTATAACCAGTTATGTTGTAAATATTGTCACTGACAAAGGTCGCACCAAAATCTTCACCCGGCTTACAGGTAAAAATCACTGCCGGATTCGCAGATAGCACAAACTCCAAGCGTTCCTTCAAAATACGATTTTCTTGCTCCCGTTGTTTGCGATCGCTAATATCTATCACAACGCAAATGGTTTCATCCTGACTTTCGGTTAAATAGGCTGCACCAATTAAGATGGCAATACGATGACCCTCTTTATGAAAATATTCTTTTTCCCAAGGGCTAATTTCGCCATATTTTTTGAGTTGCTCCATGCACATAAAATCTTTAGCTAGGTGTTCTGCTGGAGTCATTGCCAACCAATCAATTTTATTGCTTTCTAATTCTTCCCTGGTATAACCGATTATTTTTAAAAAGTAATCATTGGCATCAATAATATGACCCTGAAAATCGGCAAAGAGCATCCCCACAACGTTAGAATCAAACATTGAACGAAAACGGCTTTCACTTCTACGCAAAGATTCTTCGGCTTTCTTACGTTGGCGATCGCTTTCTTTTTGGAGAGTAATATCTCGATTAATGCCTAAAAAACCAATAATTTGTTGTTGATTATTTTTGAGCGGATTAACAGATAAGCAAATAGGAAAACGAGAACCATCTTTGCGAATATAGGTCAATTCTTTTTCCTTAATGACTGGTTGAGTTTTAAGATTGATGTCCCTAACATTCCCTTCAACTTCAACCCCCAATTCGGCAGATAAATTCTTCGCTATGTTTTGCAAATCCTCTGGATCAAGAAATAAATCTGGAGTCTGTTTACCGATTATTTCTTCGGCACTGTAACCGAGCATTTTCTCCGCGCCACGATTGAACGTTTTAATTAAACCCTCTGGATCAGTGGAAATAATGGCTAACTCCGTACTGTCTAAAATCGTCTGTTGTAGGATATTAATTTCCTGAAGTTCACGAGTTCGTTCCGTAATGGTGAGTTCTAAGGACTGATTAAGATTTTGGAGCAATAATTCTACTTCTTTAATTTCTGTAATATCCTGGACTGTTCCCTGGGAAACTAAGGGCGTTCCATCTTCCGCAAAGACGGTTTCACATTGTTCTTGCACATATTTGATACGACCATTAGCCATCAATAAACGATGAGTAATACGATAGGGAATTTGATCATGTAGATGCCGTGAATAAGCGTCATTAACGAGTTCTCGATCATCGGGATGAACTTTTTCTAAAAAGCCTTCATAGGAGGGCATAAATTGTTGAGAATTAATTTCAAAAATTCGGAAAACTTCCTCTGACCAATATAAGTAATTCTCCCTTAGATCTAATTCCCAATTACCTAAACGAGCAATACGTTGAGCCTCTCGAAAAAGCTTTTCTGTTTTACTTAATTGTATTTGGGCTTCTTTTTGCTCGGTAATTTCTAAACAAATTCCAGACCAATGTACCTCTTGATTAGGCATTTTTTCAGGACGAGAACTCGCTTTTAGCCATTTTGTTTTGCCAGAAGGGGTAATAATTCGCCATTCATGTTCAAAAGGCTGCATGGTGATCAAATTTTGTTCAACTGCCGCGATATAATCCGGGACATCATCGGGGTGCATTTGCTCAAAAACTAAATTGGCATTGGCGATCGCTGCCTCTGCTTCTAACTCCATAATCTCTGCAATGATAGGACTAATGTAGGTAAAAACAAAGGAGCCATCTACTTTGCGAACGAGGGTATAGAGCATTCCTGGCAGAGTAGCCGCTAATTTTTGGAACTGGGCTTCACTAGCCGCTAATTGTAATTCGGTTTGTTTGCGGTTAGTAATGTCTTCAGCAATGCCACAAACTCGATAAATTTCACCGCTTTGATTGCGAATAGGAAAGTTGCGATCGCTAATCCAACGCAGGGAACCATCAGGCCGAACAATGCGATACTCGTTTTCTATTGCTTTTCCTAAACGTGACTCTTGATAGGATTGCCTACCAATTTCTAGATCTTCAGAATAAATCGTTTCTTGGTAGGATAAAGGATTATCATATAAACTTTGGCGGTCACGTTCCCAAATGGTTTCATAACTGGGACTAATATAAAGTATGGCTGAGGTTTCTACATCTGCTAGATAGAAAACTTGATGAATATTTTCTGCTAATTGACGAAAACGGTTTTCACTGTCGCTCAGTTCTGCTAATTGGGTTTTAAGTTGTTGATCTGATAGGTATTGTTTAATCGCGATCGCTAATTTCGTCGCCAATCGTTCCACAAAATAAATATCATCATCTTCCCAGAAATGTGGCCCAGAACATTGATGAACCACCAACAAACCCCAGAGAAGCGGTGTTGAATCTGTAGAAGTAGGCAACAAAATGGGGACAACCAGATTGGCCCGTACCTGGAACCGTTCAAGTAGAGCTAAATGACAGTCACTTAAATCAGCTTGATAAATATCGCCCGCCGCAAACACCCTTCCCTGCTGATAGGCTTCCCCTAAACTTTCCTGAAAATAAGTATCAACAATCTGTTCGTGCAAACAAGGTTGCCAGGGCGGTATAACGGCTTCTGCGACAATACTACCGCTAAAATCTGGGCTAAATTGATAAATCAGAACCCGATCTGCGCCTAAAAAATCCCGTAGTTGGGTGGTAACTGTCTCGTAAATAGCCTCTAAACTCAGCAACTGGCTAATCTGAAGCATGATTTGGGCAAGAATTGCGTCCCTTTCCTGTAATCGCCTTAATTTTTGACTAAGCTCCAGTGCTTTAAGGGTTGTCTCCACACAGCGACAAAGCAGCCGTGCCGTAATCTCTTCTTTAAATAAATAATAGACTTGTTGGGTTATAAGGGATAATAAGAAAAAAAGCAATGACCAGAAAATCCAAGAATGCTAGATATAGAAAGGATATTCAAACAAGATCGCTTAATACGGGGGATGACAGGGCTAAAT
>JAYKJI010000184.1:0-14586 GCA_035285405.1 Snowella sp.
ACTCATCCTATCATAGAGTCATCCGCCAAAAAACATCATAGTCCCTCATTCAATCATTCTAATCACAGTACAGACAATGAATGAACAACGCGCCCAAGCTTATGTTAATTTAATTGAACAGTTGCTCACTTGTGCCGATGGAGAGGAACCCCACATCCTACAAGCAAATCAGGAATTGATTGACCCCGAATTTTTGCAGGTGATGGAAAGCTATGCAACAGGGTTAGAAGAACAAGGAAATAATAATCCTGCGGCTTGGTTACGGAATATAGCGCAACAGTTGGGGCAATTTCTCAACCCTCAAGTGGCCAATATGAAGGAATATGAGGATTTTTTATTAGTAATATTACAAGCAGAATATGAGAGTGATGGCGATCCTACGGTAGTTTATCCTATCCTACAACGCGGTCAACATCTGTTAGATGATACTTTTGCCCAACTGTTGCAACAATGGGCTAGAAATGTGTTTTCTCAAGCGAATACAAAAGATGTGGCTACTATTGCAAGGAGCATTGAATATTTATGTATTCATATTCAACAGTTTCCCTTGGGAAGTCGGGCGAATAATCTGGAAATTGCAATTACAGGCTATCAGACTCTGTTAGAAGTATATAATCGTGAAGCTTTTCCTGAACGATGGGCAGGCTCACAAAATAATCTGGGGATAGCTTATAAATCTCGCATCAGAGGCGAAAGAGCAGATAATCTAGAGTTAGCGATCACGGCTTTAAACCTGTCATTAGAAATATATACCCGTGAAGCGTTTCCTGAAGATTGGGCAGGCTCACAAAATAATCTGGGAGGAGCTTATCTATATCGCATCAGAGGGGAAAGGGCAGATAATCTAGAGTTAGCCATCGCAACTTTAAACCTGTCTTTAGAAGTATATAACCGTTATACTTTTCCGTATGAATGGGCAACGATACAAAATAATTTAGGTGCTGCTTATAGAAATCGCATCAAAGGGGAAAAAGCAGATAATCTAGAGTTGGCTATTGCGGCTTATCACCTGTCATTAGAAGTATATACCCGTGCAGCGTTTCCTGAAGATTGGGCAGGCTCACAAAATAATCTGGGAGGAGCTTATCTATATCGTCTCAGAGGGAAAAGGGCAGATAATCTAGAGTTAGCCATCGTAGCTTATAATCTATCTTTAGAAGTGTATACCCGTAATGCCTTTCCTGAACAATGGGCAACGATACAAAATAATCTTGGTGCTGCTTATCAGACTCGCATTAGAGGGGAAAGGGCTGATAATCTAGAGTTAGCTATTGCGGCTTATAACTTGTCTTTAGAAGTCTATACCCGTGAAGCTTTTCCTGAAAATTGGGCAACGACACAAAATAATCTAGGGTCTGCTTACGAAAATAGAATCAAAGGAGATATAGCAGAGAATATAGAAACCGCAATTTTCTGTTATCAAGAAGCTTTAAAAATTCGTACTTTTGATGCTTTTCCCATTGATTGGGGAACTACTCAAAATAATCTAGGCAATGCTTATAGTAATCGCATTAGAGGAAATAAAGCAGAGAATATGGAAAATGCGATTACCTGTCACCAAAATGCTTTACAAATTTATACCCGTGAAGCTTTTCCTGAAGATTGGGCAGAGACACAATATAATTTAGCCAATACCCTCAGAGAGCGGTTTAAACTTCTTGGCAAACTAGAAGATATTCAACAAGCCATTAATACTTATAAACAAGGCAAAGAAATCATTGAAAAAACGGAAGACCAAACATTATATTTTAATTACTCCTATCAGTTAGGCAAAGCTCTATTTGAGGGAGGACATTATACAGAAGCCATTGGACACTTAGAGATTTGTCAGCAACGTTATCAAAAACAAAAAAATATCAGCAGTTTAGCCCCAATTTTATTGGAACTTGCCCGTCTCTATCATCGGACTGGTAAACTGGAGCAAGCAAGACTTTATTTTAAGGACTCTTTGCGCCTATTTCGTCGTTTAGGAGATCAAGATAATGTGGCTTCCGTTACCAGCGCATTAGGTAATCTAGAAATACAAATTGGCAAGATTCCTCAAGCTTGTAGTCACCTAAAAGAAGCACAAGAGTATTATCAGCAAAACAACAATATAGAACAATTAGACGAAATTAATCATTTACTAAAAATTCTACAATCTGCGTAAAATGTCAAGACTCAGCCGTTATCAATCAACTCTCAAAAAATGGGGACTTATAGAAAATCCTTTTCGACCAACTCCCCCCGATGATCCCGAAAAATTAGCAAGGATTTTTTACGGACGAGATCAAGTTTTAGATATTGCCATTCCGACCCTTTATGAAGGCCGTAATATCCTATTAAGAGGCCCTTGGGGGATTGGTAAAACCGCCTTAATTTTTAATTTAATGAATCAGTTACAACAGGAAGTTGCAGAATTAAATGAAAAAATGTTAGTGCTTTATTTGAGCCGTATTCCTGGGGAAAGTTCCACAGAGTTTTATCGTGCTTTATTATTAGCTGTAGCCGATCATTTAGCGGACATTGATGAAGAATCAAGAGACATTGCTAATACGCTTTTAGGGTATTCTATACAACGCATTAAAACCACCACTGAAGGACAAGTTAAATTAGGAATAGTATCCGTTGGAAGAAAACAAGAATCTCCCTCAAACCAAGTCAATCCTACTGATAAAATTGATCCCTATCCGTTACTCATTCGTTTATTAAATAAAGCCGAAGAAGTCTATTCTCGTATTGTTATTGCCATTGATGATTTTGACAAAAAAGACCCCATTGTTGTTCAAACTATTTTAGAAGGTAGTTTAGATTTATTTCGCATGGGAAAACATAGAGGATTCATCATGACAGGAAGAGGATTCACTGATCTTCAAGAAGCAACCTTAAAAGCCCTGGGTATTTTTTCGGAAGATATTCCCCTTGATCCTATGAGTCCAGATGATTTGCGTCACATTGCGATTAATTATCTTAATAGTGCCAGAAACCAGCAACGAACTGATCCCTATCCTTTCACAGAGACAGTCATTAATTTAATTACGAGTTATGCCCAAGGAGTGCCTCGACAACTTAATACTATCTGCGAAAAAGTGTTGCGTCAAGCGGCTTCAGAAGGCTATGAGATTGTTGATGAAACTGCTTTCAACTCGGTTTGGCAAATCCTTCAAAAAGACTTTACCTATGCGTTAAGTCCTCAATTTCGTCATCTGTTATACGTGGCTCATCAAGCAGGTGGCATCAGTGAAAATATTTCTGATCAAACTTTAGATAAACTTGACGCTGTAACCTTTGTTGCACTCTTACCCCAACTCAAATCTATGGAAGAACAAGGATTATTAATTCGCCAAGAAGATCAAAGTGGTTTTCGTTTTGTCCCTTCCCAATTATTTGAGCCTAAATTACTCCCTGAGTCTTAGTCCGAGTAGATGGTGATAGATTCAGCCGCATCGGCCAAATCTCCATCTCACTCTTCGATTACATTAAGTGCCGCAAAAAAATCAGAATTATCTGCTAGTTTAACTCGATACTTAGCAATTTGTTCTGGTGTTAACTGTATTGTCTTCGTCATAGCCGTTACCTTTGATAAGTTCCTTTTTTATATTATCCCATTGATTCCAGTTGAGAACAACAAACCACGATAGAACAGCGATCGCCGTCTATTTTGTTAAAATTTACAGAAGAGTAACAAGAGCGATCACCCTTAATTAATACATACATCCTATGATTCAACTAGTCCCCAAATTATTAACAATTGACCAATTTATCGCTGACTATGGCGATGATGCTAATTATGAACTGATAGATGGTGAATTAATTGCAATGGAACCAACAGGAGCGCATGAACAAGTAACTGCCTTTCTTGCCCGTAAATTAAATGTAGAAATTGATCGCCAAAATCAGTCCTATTTTATTCCCCATCGTTGCCTAATTAAATTACTGGGAACCCAAACCGCATTTCGCCCTGATTTGATGATCTTAAATCAAAGAGAATTGATCAACGAACCGCTTTGGCAAAGAGAACCTGTGATTACTCAAGGCAAAACGATTAAATTAGTTGCCGAGGTTGTCAGCAGTAATTGGCAAAATGATTATGCTCGTAAGTTAGAAGATTATGCCTTATTGGGAATTAAAGAATACTGGATTGTCGATTATTTAGGGTTAGGAGGACGAGAATATATTGGCAGAAATAAACAACCGACCATTACAATTTGTCATTTAGTCGGTGATGAATATGAAAAACAACGTTTTCAAGGTAGTACTCACCTAATTTCTAGGGTTTTCCCTGAATTATCATTGCAAGCTAACCAAATTTTTCAAATTGTCAGTTAGTTCAAAGCTTGTTGTTAAGACGATCGCATGGTCAAGGTTAGTTTTAGAGTTTAAAGGGCGATCGCTTTATCGGACGTAGAAAATTTCGACCCTATGAATGGTAGGATAGGGAATTAGAGGAGAGATTCTCTGTTAAATTTGTTGCTGAAACGGGCAATATTGAGATTGTAATATGACGGGTCGGGTTTTAAATATTGGTGATGTTGTAACGGTTAAATTCCCTTAAACGTTAATCCTTAAGATCTTGCACATATAAACTCACTAATCGGGACAGAATAACAGCCGGGTACATTTGACCAATAATTGCCTCCATATTAGACATCACCATTCCTACCCGATTAATCGGGACAATATCACCGTATCCCACTGTCGTTAACGTCACAAAACTAAAATAAAAAGTGCGATAGTAAGTCATGGTTTGGGAAAAAGCTTTGGGATCAAAGGACACTAAAATCTGGTAAAGTTGAAACCAAAAAAAACCCACCATTAGATAGACACTAATACCCCCAACTAGAATATCGCCTGTAACGTGTTTGTCACGAAAAATTCTTTTGAGCATGATCCAGATGGCAGTGGCAATAAAAATAAGTTCGATGATATGGCTGATAAAAGTTGAAAACCAAATATCCTGCTCTAGAAATAAGATAATATAGCTATTAATACAAAAACTCAAAATAGCAATTAATCGAAAGAAATTCAAAAATTTTTTGGGAAGTTGGAAAGTTTCAATGACAAATAAAACCGTTAACAAAAATAGAGCATTAATGGCGACTCCCCCAACAGGATAACTGTTGTCAACACAGGCAAAGGCAAAAAAGAGCAGAATTAAAGACAGAAATAAATGCTGATAAGGATTACGTCTAAATGCCTGCCAACGACGAGCAAATTTAGATCGCCAAAAAGATCGCCAAAAAATTCTCATTGCTTTGTTATAAGCTTTAAATTGGGGGTCAGTGAACTGAAGGTGATCCTATCCCCTAACGCAACTAAGTCTAGTCAAGGTAAAGTCTAATTAGAGTCGTTCACTGAAGGCCACCCATTTATGCCACTTCATCCCTAGAATTTTCAGTCTTTACCTTCCCCATGTTAGAGAGGAGCCACTTGAATTTCTACTTCAGCCGTCACTTCAGGATGAATTTTGACTTGAGCTTTATAGAAACCGAGTCTGCTGATTTCTGGTAGGGTAATACCGCGACGATCAACTTCTTGGTTCGTAATGGCTTTGATGGCATCCACCACTTCTTGGCTGGTGACAGTCCCGAAGATAGCTTCGTTTTCTCCCACCTGTTTTTGAATGACAAAGCGACCCACCGTTTGAAGTGCAGCTTTCTGAGCCTCAGCAGCTTGTTTTTCCGCTTGCAGGCGAGCCTCTTCTTTAACGCGACGCTGTTCAACCTGACGGAGAATACCAGGGGTTGCCAATACTCCCATGCCTTGGGGAATTAAGTAATTACGAGCATATCCGGGGGCTACTTCGACGAGATCGCCATTCTTTCCGAGTTTATTAACGGGTTTGTTTAAGACAACTTGTACACGCTTCGACATAATGTTACGATTCCAATTAGTAAAAAATTCGTCTTGTAGTCACGATCTCTAATCTTACATTTTTTATCTGATAAAAAGCAACGTCCCAAAGGAGATAGTTTGGGGAAAGTGGCCGACCCGTTTTGGAGTCAGACCACCATTGACAGAACTGATGACAACGGTATTGATTGTCTAGGGTGAATTCCAGCCTGGATTAGACTCTGGTAAGATCACTAAAGCGAATTTTGAGGTAGTCGTCTTCCATTTTTGCGCCAGAAGGGCTGAGGGCTGCTAGGGCTTGGGGTAAGACTAGGTTACGGCGATGATTACCAATGCGAATATTTAGCTCATCCCCAGTCTTATTGAGTTGGATTTGTTCTTTGGGAACGCCAGGCAAATAGAGTTCGAGACTATAATTTTGAGCGTCTTGGACAATGCGAATGGTGTTTTCTCGATAATAGACCTGGGAAGGATCTTCGTCTTTATAGAGGGTTTCCTTAAGCCGTTCGAGAGCGGCTAGACCACACATTTCTTCAGAGAAAAGCGGAACTTCTTTGACGGGTAGGGGATGAAAGTTGTCGTAAATTTCCTGTTTATAGACCTGTTGATTGCTTTTCCAACGCTGAAAGAAGGGATCGTCAATGCTTTCTGGCAAAATGCGATTGGCAATAATCAAGTCGGTGGAAACATTATACAAACTCAGATAAGCATGCGCCCGCAGAGATTCTTTGATGACCATTTTTTCGGGATTGGTCACGAGACGTACGGAGGTAATGGTGTTGTCGGTCAAAACTTTTTCGAGGGCTTCGATCTGCTCATAAAATTCGTAGGGGGCATCCATCACTTCCTTATCCGGCAGGGAAAAACCGGCGATCGGTCGAAAAAGCGGTTCTACTAAGGGTCGCAAAGCCACCGACATACTTTGTAATGGTTTATAAAATCTTCTCATATACCAGCCACCGACTTCTGGCAGACTGAGTAAACGTAGGGCTGTGCCAGTGGGAGCCGAATCGATAATGAGGACATCATAGTCCGCTTCATCATAGTGACGTTTCATCCGGACTAGCCCAAAGATTTCGTCCATACCAGGTAAGATGGCTAATTCTTCAGCCTGTACTCCATCTAAGCCTCGTGCTTGCAGTACTTGAGTAATATAACGTTTAACGGCTCCCCAATTGCCTTCTAATTCCATGAGGGCATCTAATTCGGCTCCCCAAAGGTTAGGACGAACAAGACGAGGTTCATGGCCCAATTCTAAATCAAAGCTATCGGCTAGGGAGTGGGCTGGATCGGTACTCAGCACCAGGGTTTTATAGCCTAGTTCGGCACAACGAAGGCCCGTGGCCGCAGCGACAGAGGTTTTACCAACTCCGCCCTTACCAGTCATCAGAATTACGCGCATGGGTTAGTTTTTGGCTGAGAAAAATTTACATTCCTTATTATTGATTATGGCGGTTAATCCGAGTCTTGGGAAAAAGATGTTGCTGTAGTACTTGCCAAATGGAGCAATCCCAGTAATCTTGATGGAAATCAATGAGTCCTTGGTCGTTGAGTCGTAATTCACTTCGTCCGGAGATGCTAATCCTCGGTTTCCAGGGGAGAGGGGTTGTCCAGTGTAATGTCCAACGAGAGGCGATCGCCTGCTGGTGTTGTTCTAGGTGATGAAGTTCCATCTGGATATCCTGAAACCAGGTCGCCATAAACTGGATCATGGCCTGATAACGTTGAATGCCGCGAAATTCCGTTAAAGGATCTTTAAAATAAACATCCTCAGCATAGATTTCGTAGCTAGGATTAGCGGGAAAACGTTGGTAGTCAGCTTGTAAAATATCTAAAATATTCATTAGAAATATTAATTAAAGAAAGATCAAGTAAACTCTAGATTCAAACTGGGCATCAGACGCTGTAAATTACGCAGCGACTTAGTTTGCCAAAGCACTTGCTTAGATCCCTGAAAAGTTAACTGCACATTGCCTTTTTCTCGAATTTTAACAACTAACATCGACAGCATACTAATGCCAGAACTATTCAGAAATTCTAAGTCTTGTAAATTAATCGTTAACTGAAGGGATTGATCAATCAATTCTAGAATTAAATCCATAATGGGCTGATATTCCTTCATCCCGTCAAGACGCAAAAAACCCTTTAAAAAAAAGGTTGAATTCTTTGGTTCATACCAAACTTGATAATCTTCAGTCTCAATTCTCATAAAATAAATCTCTTATTTTTAACGATCATCCCTTAGAGGACAAGGCTTGACTATACCGATAAATGGGCCATGACAGAAACTTGAAAAATGTTAGGTTGAGAAAGTAACGGCAGAAACTGCCACCCAAAACGGGTTTCGTAGTCATTTATCATTGTTAATAATCCCATATTCGAGCCACCCGTTCCCATTGCTGTTTTTTCCAATTGTTCAATATAGAGAGAGCTAGGGTCTTCTTGCAAGAGTTTGCCAATAAAGTCCTGATACTTGCGAGTAATTAAGAGATTAGATAGGTTGGTCGTTTTAAAGATAATCGCCTGTTCGTAAAGATAAAGTGTGATGCTAATCGGAGATTTAATCGATTTTTCGCTATATTTGACAGCATTTTCTAATAATTCATTGGCAATATAACTGACGCAGCCTTGCACTTGAGATTGACGGCTGATCTCGGACTGATCTAAGGACTCACCTGGAAAAAAAGCGGCAAAGTAATCCCCCAGAAAATCGGCTGATAAACCATTATTACGCCAAAGTGCATTACGGGAAGCAACACTTAGGGAAAAATTTAGGGTTAGAAATTCATCACTGGGAGGAATGGTCGTCAGAAAATGACCAAAACTGGTTTCATCGGAAGACTGAATCATTAGACTTAAGGAACCGGATAATGGGTAATACGATTTCTGCCCCGTTCTTTTGACCAATATAAACGACGATCTGCTTCATCAATTAAGGTTAAAGGAGAACCATCTAATTGGGGAATGATGGCAGCAACGCCTATACTCATCGTTACTTGATGGCTGATAGCAGAATGATGATGGGGAATTTCGAGAAGTCCAAGAGCAGCCTGCATCCGAATACCCGTATAATAAGCTCCCTGTTCATCAGTGTAGGGTAAGATGGCCGCAAATTCTTCCCCTCCAAAACGAGCAAACAAATCATAGGGAGACCGTAGGATCGCGCTGAGAGCATGGGCAATACGACGCAAACAATCATCCCCCGTCAGATGTCCATAGAAATCATTGAATTGTTTAAAAAAGTCTATATCGCAAAGGATCAAACCCAAAGGCTCCTGCTTTTGAGCAAGAATCTGCCACTGCTCTTCAATGTACTGATCAAAACGACGGCGATTTGGAATTTGGGTTAAACCATCCAGATTGACTAAAGCAGCAGTTTCATAGAGTTTCTGCCGCCATTGGGCATCTACGACATCGCCATGCTCCATAATGGTTTCGACAATAATTTCTAAATCTTCTTTCTGTCGGGAAATTAAATTTAAAATACTTTGTAATTTGGCTTCTGCTCGTTTACGTTCATTGACTTCGGCCCGAAGCTTTACACTGGTTTCATTGAGTAGGGCTTCGATCATATCCCCATGTTCGGTAATGGTTGTTAAGGTAATATGCAAATCCTGATTTTCTTGTTTTAGGGCTGCATTTTCCATTCGCAACTGTTCCAAAAGGTAGGAATTATCGTCTGTAACAGAAGTCACAATGGTCATGGGAAACTTATTGGTTAAGGAGGGAGTAATCTCAGAAAATAGCATCAGCATTTAACTACTGTTGTTTTAACACAAGTAGGGTAATGTCATCAAAAACTTTTTGTGTGTGAATGTGACGCATGAGATCTTCAATAATCATATGACGAATTTTCTGAGCTGGAGAATGACGATAGATTTGTAGCACTTCACAGAGTCGCTCTAGGCCATATTGTTGGTTTTGGGGATTCATGGCCTCGGTGATCCCGTCGGTATAAAGAACTGCAACATCCCCTGGATATAGGTTAATTTCGGTTTCTGAGACTAGGTGAAAAATATCTGATTCTAGACCGAGGGGAAATCCTAACTCTAAAGTATCGATCTGTTCGATTTGCCCGTTTTGACGCACGAGAATGAGTTCTTCATGTTGACCACTCAGCCTTAGCAGACCTGCCTTGTATTCGAGAAGTACAAGGGTCATATTTTTATAAGATCCCATCCGCCGAGCATTTTCGTAGATGATTTGATTAACAACATTCAAGAGACGAGCTGGATCCGTTTCGCCATTGACGATCAGGGTTCGGACAGCAGTTTGGGCCATAATCATGACCATGCTACTTTCGAGTCCATGACCCGTTACGTCTCCCATACTAATCAAAAGTTTTCCGTCCTGTTGCCAGATGTCGTAGTAGTCGCCTCCTACTTCTGTGGCTGGTTCCATAAAACCGGCAATTTCGAGATCAGCGATCGCGTTTAGTTCGGCTTCTGAAGGAATTAACATTTGTTGTAGGCGACGGGTAATCTCTAATTCTGCACCCATGCGGAGATTTTCTCCCTGAAGTTGTTCAGTTAAACGGTTAATTTCCCATTCATCTTGTTTGCGGCGAGTAATATCCACAACCGTACCTTCAAAACCAAGGAGTTGTCCTTCTGAGTCATAAATGGCCCTGGCTGATTCGGAGATCCAGATCGTACTGCCATCCCGTTGATAAACTTCCGATTCAAAACCAATCACCACTCCCTGTTCCGCCATTAAGTCGGTAAATTGCTGACGGCGATCGCGGTTGACATAAAGCTGCTGATTTAGATCGGTCAGATGGGTGATCAAATCTTCGGGAGAATCATAGCCATACAGTTTAGCTAACATGGGATTGACCGTCAGATAAGTTCCCTCTAGCGTCGTCTGATAAATTCCTTCGACGGCATTTTCAACAATACTGCGATATTTTTTTTCCGCACTCCGCAACGCATCAGCCACTTGATTAAAAGAAGTGACGACTTCCGCCATTTCATCATGACTCGATAGGGTAATGGCATTTTTTTGAGTTCCGGCAATCATGCGACGAGATGCTGCCCTGAGACTAGCCACTGTTTGCATGACACTTAAATAGAAGCCAGCAAATAAATAGATAGCAATGAGTAAAAACAGTAGGACGAAAAGACCGAGTGACCATTGACGATAAATTAATTGTTGGATTCGGCCTTGGAGTAAAGCTGTTAATTGCTGATTGAGATCATCCCAAAGAACAAAACTCTGTCTTAAGCTTAGGGTTGACTGACGCTTGAGCCATGGAATATCAACAGTATCGTCCAATGGTTTTAAATCTTGTAAAACCTTCAAGAGGGATTGCAAAAGTTGGGAAAAATGAAGGAGATTCGTTCGTAAATGATTAGTTGGTAAATTAGGGCTTAAATTGCCTTGGGACTCTTCTATAAAATTCTGATGAAAAGCAACGTTAAGATGATCAATAAAATCCTGATAGGTTTGACTTAAATTTCCCCCGATTCTGAGAAGTTGAATAAACTCTTTATTGGTTAACGAAGAGGGAAGCGCAGGAAAATTGAATTGAAAAATTTGTGGAATAGTGGCTAAATCTGCTTGGATGATAGGCAGTTTAAAAAACAGAGCATCCATAATATAGTAACTATTCAGATGAGGATCTTGAACCAGGTTAGAAGAATTGCCGATATGATTCCATAGCTCATCCATTTGAGTTTGCAATAAACCCAGATCCTGTTCACTGCGACGATAGGAATTGGCTTGCCAGGTTTGCCAAGTTTGTTGTAAGGGGGCAAATTTTGCCTGGGTATGGAGAGAGGCTCTACCCTTTTGATCAGCAGCTTGTAGCGATCGCCAGCGAAGGTTTAAATGTGCTTCTTGTTCCGAACGAATCGATGCAGTTAGAGGGTCTGGCTGAAGTTGGAAGTGAAGAACCGCTTCTTGAAATTGACGTAGAGCCGAGAGATACTCCAGTCCCTCCATTTCGAGACGGGTAAATTGGACGTTGTCCTGAAGATCACTAATGAGGAGGAAAAGCATCAACCCCAAAGGTAACAACAACACACAACTAATGAGTGCAAATTTTTGGGGATATTTAAGACGATTGAGAAGCCAAATCGCTGGCTGAAACCATTGACCTAGTTGAACGAGGATTTTCATCGGGCTACAGCTTGCTGCGTTGGTCTATCATCAAAAACTAATGGGGCTTTTCCTATCTTAGCAACGCTTTTCCGCTCGTTATTTGATGGTAGTGGCGAAGAGTATAAATTTATTGCGAAAAAATTAGCACACTGTAGGGGCCGATCGCAATCTTGCCACAGCTAGAAAACTGATCATAGTCCCCGGACTCAGCCATGACATCAGTACTGGGACAATTGTGAAAATCCTCATTGTAACCTTGCCAATCACTGTTACACCGCAATTTCCAGAGACCTGGAGCTGGAAAACCCAGAAGATAATCCGATTGCGCTTCATGGAAAAAGTTAGCCACCACAACAACATCATCTCCCACTCCGCCCTTGTCCCAGCGATGAAAAGCGATCAAGTTGCGTTCTTCATTAAGATGATAAGGCTATCACACACAATAGCGGCGATCCTCTTCTGTGACAGAAGAGAAATAGAATACTCATGTAAGAAGATCTATGTCTGAAAGCCAACTAGGTTTAAGCACCCCATGATCCAACACTGACGTTGAAACGTATTTATCTTAGCAAGGGTATCTGTGGCCATGAGGATGAAATTATCTCTCGGATAAAAAAGTCAAGAGTGTCTAGGGATTGATGTCTTAACGCGAATACTCAAATGGAATGTAGAGGGTTACTATGACGACTATCATCAACGGTACACTAGGCAATGACCTTCTTAATGGAGACATTAACCTTTTAGATATCAACGATTACATCCTTGGTTTGGATGGTGACGATACGCTAAATGGATTTACTGGTGACAATATCCTAGATGGAGGAGAAGGTAATGATGTCCTCAATGCTCAGAATTCAACAGGTAATAATACTCTGATTGGCGGTGATGGGGGGTTTGATATCCTTGATGTCTCATTTTCGTCGGGGAATAATAACCTAAACGGGGAGGCTGGTTCTGACTATCTGTATGCTGATAATTCGTCAGGTGATAATATCCTCAGTGGCGGTTTGGGTAGTGACATTATTTATCTACAAAGTTCAACTGGAGATAATTGCGCAGACGGAGGGGATGACAACGATTATATTTATGCTACCGCTTCTACTGGCAATAATTCCCTTAATGGTGGTAATGGCAGCGATTGGTTGGATGCGGCTAATACGCTGGGGAATAATGTCTTAAATGGTGGAGAAGGGGATGATTTTCTGTTTACCACCGGCTCTCTTTCCACTAGCAATAATAGTTTAGATGGCGGCAACGGAAACGATTTTTTCAGTGTTGGCTTAGGGAATACAACGATCGCTGGTGGTACAGACATTGATATATTGCAGGTAGATTATACCAATGCCATGAGCGGAATCTTAATGTCGGTAGATTCTACCGGAACAAATGGAACAATTCTTGCAGACAGCGATCGCGTTACCTTTAGTGGTATTGAGCAGTTTGATATCACTGGAACGGCCTTTAATGACATTTTGCTCGGTAGTACCAATGGCGACACCCTTTATACTGGCATATCAGGAAATGATCGTTTGAGTGGCGGAGATGGCATTGATATTCTCTATGCCTACGGATCTTCAGGGAATAGCACCTTAGAGGGAGAAGCAGGTGATGATGCACTATCGGCCTATGCCTCTTCCGGCCATAATAGCCTCATTGGTGGAGATGGAAATGATTTTCTCACGGCTGAATCGTCTTCTGGCAAGAATACCCTCACTGGAGGAGTAGGAGAGGACACCTTAACGGTTTTTTCATCCACTGGCAATAATTATCTGGATGGGGGTCAGGGAAACGATATACTGAATGCCCAATTTACGGAAGGCTCTAATACCCTCATTGGTGGTGCAGGTGATGATATCCTTAACGCTCAAGGCTCTGCGAATACTAGCCGCAATATTTTGGATGGCGGCAGCGGCAATGATTTCCTCCGTGTCGGTCTAGGCGAAACTAACGCGACGGGAGAAGATGATCTAGCAACGGGTGGTTTTGGATTCGACCAGCTTCAGGTACTGTTTTTTGGCGGTAATCAAGGAAGCTCTGCTACTAGCGGCATGGTCATGACCTTAGACAACAATAAAAAAGATGGAAACATTCGCGCCGGTACTGACGTGGTTATCTTCAGAAGTATTGAGCAATTTACAGTTTATGGAACTGCCTTTGATGATGTGCTAATTGGTGGCAATGGCAATGATATCTTCGATGGCAATGGGCTTGGCGGAAATGATTCCTTTAGTGGCGGTGGCGGGGATGACACTCTATACGCTTTCTCCTATGACCCAGAGGATAAGGGGACTAGTACTCTTAACGGTGGAATCGGAAACGATATTCTCCAAGTGGGAGGTTTTAGCACCCATTACCAACTTAGTGGCGGGAGCGGCAATGATTTTCTTAGTATTGGTAGTTCTTTAGGAAATAACCTGGTTGATGGGGGAAGCGGCGACGATATTATTTCCGTTTCATCTTCAGGGAATGACACACTGCTGGGAGGAGCGGGCAACGATTCGCTCAATGCTTCATTTTCGTCAGGGAATAATAGACTTGTTGGGTTATAAGGGATAATAAGAAAAAAAGCAATGACCAGAAAATCCAAGAATGCTAGATATAGAAAGGATATTCAAACAAGATCGCTTAATACGGGGGATGACAGGGCTAAAT
>JAYKJI010000185.1:0-4363 GCA_035285405.1 Snowella sp.
ATATTCTTTTGTTATCATGTTCTTTTTGAGGAGCATTGTACTGTTTTACAGAGTATCTTGTCTTTTTTCTTTTTGCTGTAGTCTTTGCCACACAAGACTTTTAACCCTTCTTGTCTCCCTAGCAGTGCAAAAATAATCACCTATATTCACGTAAATATGCTTTTGATGATTCTATCTCTCTCTAACATTTTCAAGCTGACATCGGCGAGTTCATGAAACAGTACGGAAAATCCACGATGTGTACTCACAAGGAGAACTCTGTGCCTAGAGATTTTGTTACAATTCTTAATATTTAGTAACGCAGTATGATGGACAGCCAATACAATCCCAGCACAGTACAGCCTTCATTGCCTGCCGGAGGAGCCGATCCAGAGCGATTTGATCCGCAGGAAGTTTGGTACCCCGTTTATTACCTAGAAGATTTAGATAAGCGGAAACTCACGACTTTTACCCTTCTTGGTCAGAATCTAGTCATTTGGTGGGATCAGACCACTGAACATTGGCGAGCCTTTCGCGATCGCTGTCCCCATCGTTTGGCCCCTTTATCAGAGGGTAGAATTAATGAAGAAGGGTTGCTGGAATGCCCCTATCATGGTTGGACGTTTTCAGGCCAGGGCCACTGTGAAAGTATTCCCCAACAGGTAGCCGGCGGACAGGCTCAAGGCTCTCAACGGGCCTGTGTACAATCTTTTCCGACCAGGGCCAAACAAGGGCTGTTATTTGTTTATCCGGGTAATCCAGAACGAGCCATGCAAACGGCCCTACCCTTGGTGGATGTGTTGGATGAGTCGGGGGAGGAATGGGTCTGTTTAAATACTTTTCGGGATTTACCCTACGATGCCTTCACATTACTGGAAAATGTGTTAGATCCTAGTCATATTCCCTACACTCATCATCGTACTGTGGGCAATCGGGCCAATGTGGGGCCGGTGGAATTAGAGATAATTCAGGCAGACCGCCAGGGTTTCACTGGGATATGGGCAGAGGGGCCAAGACAAGGAAAATTAGGAACCCAATACACAACTTTTATTGCACCGAGCTTAATGTGGCATGATCTCACTTCTCAGCAATTCGGTCGTACCTTAACGGTTGTTTATGCGACTCCGATTCGTCAGGGAGAATGTCGTCTTTTTGCCCGTTTCCCTTTTAAGTTTCCGACAAAATTTCCTCGTTTAGCGATTAAATTGACCCCTCGTTGGTATTCCCATTTAGGCCAAAATCGTATTTTAGAAGATGATCAAATTTTTCTCCATTTTCAGGAACGTTATCTAGAAGATTTAGGGGGAAGTGAAAATTTTGCCAAGGCTTTCTATTTACCAACCAAGGCTGATCTCTTTGTGTCTAGTTTCCGCCAGTGGGTCAATCATTACCAAGTAGTATTATTTCCAGGCGCATCCTTTTCACCTCCCTTAAGCAGCAAAATTTTACTAGATCGTTACTATTCCCACACAGAAAAATGTGCTAGTTGTCGAGGTGCTTTAGCAAATCTTAAACGTCTTCGTTCTAGTTCTCTGATTTTAGGGGCGATCGCCCTCAGTTTAATGCCGCTTTTTCTGGTCACTGGCATCAATAGTGAACTAATGGCGATTCTAGACAGTGGAATCATTGCCTTGAGTGCTGTCTTGTGGTTTGGCTTGGGCAAGTTTGAACAATCTTTTTACCAAGGTCAGCCCATTCCCCCTCGTAATTTACCAGAGAAGAAATAAAATCTTAATCGGCTCTCTCTACTGTTTCACTCACTTTCAAACTCGCTTTTGGTGCTGATTATGTATTAATTACTTGCTATTCTGATTAGAACATAAAAACGTGGCGTTTTAATCGATAAAAGTGGCCACGTTCTTAATTGCAGTTAATTCCCATTAGTAACTGATTTCAAGTAAATTGAACATAGATTTTGTGCCTGATCCCCCCTGCCCCCCTTGCTAAGGGGGGGGTCCGTAGGACGGGGGGATCTTATCAATTTTAAAACCTACCTACTTTGATTGCTAAATCTCATTAACCAAAACGGATAGTCATAAAAATGATCCGAGCAATAAAAATAGCCGCCAGAATCCAAGTAACGACCGATACCTCGTGAGCTTTACCCTGCATGGATTTAATAATCGGATAGGTAATCATGCCCACCGATAAACCGGCGGCGATCAAGTAGGTGAGGGGAATCAGAAAGATGGTTAAAAAGGCGGGAATGGCTTCTCCCATGTCACCCCAACGAATTCCTGTGACACTGGATGTCATTAAAACCCCGGTAATTAATAAAGCTGGCGTAGTGGCAAAAGCAGGAATAGCTTCAAAAATAGGAATGAAAAACATGGCCAGAATAAATAAGACCCCTGCCACTAAAGCTGTAAATCCACTTCGGCCACCTTCGGCAATCCCTGATGCCGATTCTACTGCCGTTACTACTGTGGAAGACCCCATGACGGCCCCCGCCGTTGTGGCGATCGCATCGGACATTAATACCTCATTAGCACGGGGAATATCGCCTTGTTCATTAATATAACCTGCTTGAGAAGCCAGTCCCGATAGGGTTCCAATGGTATCGAAAATATCTACAAAGAGAAAAACCAGCAAAACTGCCAGAAAATCAACCCAATTGGTAGCATTGATCCCGGAAACGCCCTTAATAGCTTCGCCAAAAAGATGAACGGGTAAGGGCGGAATTTGCACAAAGCCTTTTGGCCATGCTGCTGCCCCCACAATCCACCCCAACAAGGAAGTGGCCAGAATGCCCCAAAGTAAAGCACCTTTAATGCGCCGCACAATGAAAGCGGAAGCAATTAGGATGCCTAAAAAAGCAATGATGGTGGGAAATTGACGGAAACTTCCAAAAGCGGTTTTGGTAGCAGGATTGGCCACAATCAGTCCCGCCCCTCCAAATTTCGGATCACCGGCTAAACCAATATAGGCAATAAATAAACCAATGCCCGCAGTGGTCGCAATTTTAATACAAGAAGGAATGGCGACAATTAAATGACGACGGATATCCGTGACGGTCATGCCAATGAAAATTAGGCCTTCCACAAAAACCGCCGCCAACGCTAAACGCCAGCTAAACCCCAGGCCAATAACCACAGAGTAGGCAAAATAGGCATTTAATCCCATGCCGGGCATGGTGACAAAGGGATACTTGGCATACAAGGCCATGATTAAAGTCCCCACCGCAGCCGAGACTGCCGTAGCAATCACTAACTCTGGAAATAAGTCTTTGGGTTTTTCCAAGAAAATCGCATCAGACAAAATAATCGGATTCACAACCAGGATGTAGGCCATCGTCATAAAGGTCGTAATCCCAGCCAAAATTTCTGTACGAAAATTAGTCTTATAGAAATCGAAGTCAAAGTAGTCGGCTATTTTAGCTTGCCAGCCCGTGTATGCTGGGGTTGATAAAGCCACAGCCATCGGTTTTGTTCCTTGGGCAGTATCAATATCTAATTTTTCAGTCATGGTTAAGTTATTAAAGGTTGAGATTGGCCTCGCTCTCATGGTATACAGTGTACAGAGAGAAAAAAAAGTAAAAAAAAATACGAAAACTTAAAATCTGATGCCTTATAACTGAGCGATTGAAGAGACAGGGAGAGCTTGGTCGGAAAGCCCATGAAGTTTTTTATCTGGATTACCGTATTGATTGTTTGTTTTTTGGGGAATTTATCCTTGGCGATCGCGGCTGAATTAGAAACGGAAGCTCCCCTGATTAGAGCCAATCTCAGCCATACTCAACCGATTTATGTGATCAACAACAACGATCGCGGTTTAGGGTCTCTGCGTTGGGCGATGGAAATAGCAAATCTTAGCCCCGAAGATGATCGGATTGACCTCTCTCAAGTGGAGGGGGACATTATCCTGGGCAGCAGTCTGCCTATAATTTCTGGCAATCTTTATCTGATCGGCGATGACAATGACATTATTAACGGCAACCATACCCATCGAGTTTTCGAGATCACGGGCGGCGATGTCACGATTTCCCATCTCACGATCGCCAATGGACTGGCCCAGGGTAAAGATGGCCAAAATGGTGCGGGTGGGAGCGCAGGTATGGGAGGTGGACTATTTCTAGATGGGGGAAACGTGATTCTTAGTTATGTAAAATTTCTGGATAATCAGGCGATCGGTGGTCAAGGGGGAGTGAAAGCAGTATCCCTAAATCAAGAAATTACCATCCAAAAAAACAACTATGAAGTCAATCGCGGTGCCATTATTGGTCTTAACGGTATCAGTGTTCCTGCCAATGATTTAACTAATAATAGACTTGTTGGGTTATAAGGGATAATAAGAAAAAAAGCAATGACCAGAAAATCCAAGAATGCTAGATATAGAAAGGATATTCAAACAAGATCGCTTAATACGGGGGATGACAGGGCTAAAT
>JAYKJI010000186.1:0-6630 GCA_035285405.1 Snowella sp.
ATTTAGCCCTGTCATCCCCCGTATTAAGCGATCTTGTTTGAATATCCTTTCTATATCTAGCATTCTTGGATTTTCTGGTCATTGCTTTTTTTCTTATTATCCCTTATAACCCAACAAGTCTATTAAAATCGTGACTTTTTGGTGATCAAACTCAACGCGCATTGTAACACTTGAGTATTTTGACTCATTTTAAAGTTGAAGATCACTTTTTCCCTGTAAAGCTTGCTATGAATCATCCAGCCTTCCTGTCCGACCGCGACCAACGTCAATGGCGTAGAGAAGAACGCTGGTTAGAGAGATTTTGTATTGGTGGTTTACTCATCGCAGCGATCCTTCTTTTTGGCAGTAATCTTGGCAGTGTTCCTCTCTTGAAGGGTGAAGAAGCTACCTTAGCCCAAATTGCCAAGGAATTGGCCGCTCATTGGCCAAAATTTTCAGACTTTTTTCAAGCAGGTCATCCTTCTGCCCCCACTCCGCATTCAATTCCGGCGATCGCTCACCAAACAACAAGGGAGATATTAGCGGCGATCGCTGATCCCAGGGAATTAAGCACCATTCCAGAAAAAATGGCTGGTACCGTTCAAGCTCTTAGCCCTCTTGGTGCCAAGGGAGCATCGACTCATTTGCTAACGCTCTGGGGCAAACCGATTCTGGCTCAACCACCTCTCGTGCCGGTTTTATTGGCAAGTAGTTATGCTCTTGGCGGCATTAACCTATGGACAACCCGTTTACCGATCGCCTTGCTGACAGCTTTATCCGTTCCTGGACTCTATTGTGTGGCCAAAGAACTGTTTCGACATCGGTTAACCGCACTCTATGCCGGACTCATCTATTTAACCTGTTGGGGAGTGGTTTATTGGGGACGATTAGGCAGTAGTCATGGCGTTATCCTGTTTAGCGAAATTTGGTTAATGGGAGCCGTTTTAAGAACGAGACGCAATCTTATCACTTCCTTTGAAATTGGTTTAGCCCTCAGTTTATTAATGCTCACCCAACCATTATTAGGAACATTATTAGCCGTAACGGCTTTAACTTTTCTATTTTGGGATACGCCCCGCCTATCACGCTCTGTTTACTTTTGGAGTGGGTTGGGGTTAGGACTAGGGCCAGCCATTGCTTGGTATGGGTGGCAAAGCTCTCAATGGGGAAAAGTCTTTTGGTCACAGGTCTTTGTTTTCCCTAATGGACAAGCCTCTTCGCTCTGGTTGGCCATTATTGGCTTTTATAGTTTAAAACTGTTGCAATACGGTCTGCCTTGGCTATTATTTGCGGGTTATGGTCTTGCCTTGGCCTGGTCTTCACCACATTGGAGTTGGGGCAAAGCCATTATTATTGGTTTGGGTCTGTATTTTTTGCTGATCTGTTTGCTGCCAGGACAGTGGGAAAATGCCCTCACACCGATCTATCCTTTCTTGGCTTTAGCCGGGGCGATCGCCCTAAAAGAAGTCCGTCATCTCGATCCCACCATTCCCTATCCCAAAATTTGGCGTTTTACCTTTTTTGGGTTCTCTTTTATCTTTATTGCCCTAACTATCTCGCTCTACAGCAATTTTCCTTTTCAAATCTTACCCCAGAAAGAACGACCTTTTCTACTATTAATTCTCCTCTTTTTCTCTCTCACTTTAGTCATGACAGCGAATCTTCTCGCTCAACGACAGAAGGAATTTATTCCAATTTTATTTTGGGGAATGTTTATTAGTCTTCTCCTTTGGGTCAATACCCCTTTCTGGTTATGGCCAAACGCTGGAGATTTTCCTGTTAGGGCGATCGCGGCTCCAATTCAAAAAAAGAGTCCATAATACATCGTCAGACATTACGCACTTCAAAATTGAATAAGCCTAAAAATTTAATTTTGTTATGGACGTAACTGGATTCGAACCAGTGACCCCATCGATGTCAACGATGTACTCTAACCAACTGAGCTATACGTCCGTGTGGAGAACCAATATAACATAGGCTCCCATCATTAGACAAGGGTTTTGAGCCTGCAATTTGGGATCGTGGCTGGGGTTTTCTAGATGCGAAAATAATGACTAACGATTTCAACAATACGATCGCTGGCCTTTCCGTCTCCAAAGGGATTAATGGCATTGGCCATCTGTTGATAGGCGTTGGGACTACTTAATAATTCCCGTGCTGCCCTAACCACCGTATCAGGCTCCGTTCCCACTAACTTGGCTGTTCCGGCGGCGATCGCCTCTGGTCGTTCGGTCGTTTCCCGTAACACTAACACCGGCTTCCCTAAACTAGGAGCTTCTTCTTGCAGTCCGCCGGAATCGGTTAGCAATAAATAGGAACGTTGAATCGCCCCAACGAGTTGACCATAATCTAAGGGTTCCGTTAAAAAGACCCTGGGATGTTCTCCTAAGCGTTGCTGAATGGGGTCTCTGACGGTAGGATTACGATGTAGGGGCAGCAATAGGGCAGTATCAGGAAATTCTGCTAAAATACGCTCAAAACTGGTGATAATATCCTTTAATGGCTCTCCCCAATTTTCTCGACGGTGAACCGTTGCCAATAGAACTCGATAGCGATTCCACTCTAGGCCAGCAATGGGACAAGCTGGTTCTTGACTGGCTACCGTTAACAAGGCATCAATGACCGTATTGCCCGTTAAATGAACTTCTCCCGTCACCCCAGAACGTCCTAAGTTTTCGAGGGCCAATTGAGTCGGTGCAAAATGTAATTGAGTTAATTGAGAAATCAGGCGACGATTGGCTTCCTCAGGATAGGGATTATAAATATTATCGGTTCTTAGTCCGGCTTCCACATGACCGACGGGAATTTGCTGATAAAAGGCGGCGAGGGTGGCGGCAAAAGCAGTGGTCGTGTCTCCCTGTACAATCACCAATTGCGGCGATCGCTCTTTAAATAATTGTTCTAAACCCTGCAAACTGCGACAGGTAATCTCAGTGAGCGTTTGTTTCGGCTGCATAATTTTCAAGTCTTCATCGGCCGCCAAGTGAAATAGTTCCATCACTTGCTCTACCATTTCTCGATGCTGTCCCGTCAAAATGACTTGGGTTTCAAAGGCGGGATGCTTCTGGAATTGTTGGATCACAGGAGCTAATTTAATGGCTTCGGGACGTGTCCCTAGGGTAATACAGACAGAGAGACGAGGAGAGGTCATGAAAAATTAATAATTTTGGCCACAGGACTGCATCTTTCCCATTGTACGCAAGATGGTTTCTTTGTCGGCTAAGAATTCCACTGTCAGGGAATCTTTCTTGATATATTAATGCCTTATCCTGTCTGCTCTCTGCCATGTCCCTAGAGCTTGCTCCGTCTCCCCCCTTATTAGTTAATCTCTCCTTTCTATTAGCAGAAGCCACTGGTATTAGTATCTATGCCGCCAATATTTTTCCCTATCTAACATCTTTGGAGCCGACGCTATTAACCAGTCATTCCTATCCTCATTTTAACTGTTATTCTATCCCGCCTAACTTAACGCCTGCCCAGGGTAGAAAAGGTCATTTTGATCGTCTATACTGGACGCAATTTGAGTTACCCAAAATCTATCAAAAACTACAGGCAGAATTATTATTTTCTCCCGTTCCTGAAGCTCCTCTCTTTTCCCAATGTCGCTCGGTGGTGATGCTCCATGATCTGATTCCTTTGCGTTTTCCGAAATGGACTTCTCCACTCATGCCCTATTTTCACCTTTATATTCCGGCGGTTTTACGGCAAGCTGAACATATTCTCTGTAATTCCCAGGCAACGGCGGATGATGCTATTAATTTTTTAGGCATTTCTGCTCGTAAGATTACCCCGATTTTATTGGGATACGATCAGCAGCATTTTCGCCCATTGGAGTCTGAAAGTGATGTAAAAAACTCTTCTCAACCTTATTTTCTGTATTTGGGTCGTCATGATCCCCATAAAAATGTTTCTCGCTTAATAACGGCTTTTTCCCAGTTAGCTTCACCCCAGGATTATCAACTTTGGCTGGCTGGCCCCCGCGATCGCCGTTATACCCCCAAATTATTAGCTCAAGCACGGGAGTTGGGCATTGAACAACAGGTAAAGTGCCTGGACTATGTTCCCTATCAGCAATTACCCATTTTACTCAATCAGGCTCTAGGAATGGTTTTTCCCTCTTTGTGGGAAGGTTTTGGTTTTCCTGTGTTGGAAGCGCTGGCCTGTGGAACTCCAGTGATTACCTCTAATTTGTCCTCTTTGCCAGAAGTGGCGGGAGAGGCGGCCTTATTGGTCAATCCCTACCATGTTGAAGACCTTGCCCGGACGATGCAACAATTGTGTGATGATGCTAATCTGCGATCGCAGTTAAGACAAAGGGGTTTAGAACGGGCCAAAACCTTTAGTTGGCAAAAGACAGGCCAAGCCACCGTAGCGGTTTTAGGTCAGTTAAGATAGTTTTTATGTTCTTTTAAGATCGAGCCTAATCGGGAATAGAATTTATGCTGCCGTCTTGGCTTTATATTGGTGGGATTACCTTTGCGATCGCCTTTGGGCTAAACCGTCTTTCACCGAGGGATCTGCGCTGGTTTAACCGTTTGCGTCGTCCGGCCTGGTTAACCTTTGAGTGGGCTATTCCCTGGATTTGGATCAGTATTTTTATCTGTGGTGCCTGGTCTGCTACCGCACTTTGGGAAACGGCTCCTCATCAACCTCTGACCTGGGCAAGGTTAGCGGGCTATGTCGTCCTAGAAGTCGTGGTTATGGCCTACACTCCGGTGATGTGTAAGTTGCGGAGTCTGCGGGTTGGGACGGCGATCGGTGCCACTGGCTTTTTTCTCGGCTTAGGATTAGCGGTTTGGGTATTTCCCGTTTCAGCAGTCGCAGGGAGTTTATTAATTCCCTATTTACTCTGGAGTCCCATCGGAACTTATGTTACCTGGGCAATGATTCCTTTAAATTTAGGGGAATTGTAAGGATAAAAATGAGCATCAAAGCTGATGGGCAAGGAACAAATTCAGGCATCTTGACTTCCTCAAGACCTAAACTCTAATCTAGATCCAGATCCCCCTGAAGTGTCGTCAAAGAGAAGGTTTAACGCAAAATTGTCTATTAAAGAGTCTATCGTTCGCTATCTTATCCCCTTTTATGATCCCAGCGTCTCTTCCTGGTCGGGAGAGGCTCGCCTATTGCGCTGGTTTACCCTGGCCTGGCTATTAATGGGATTAATTGTTCTGTTCTCGGCTTCCTATCCTGAAGGAGTTGCGAACTATGACGATGGGCTTTATATCATCAAGCGTCAATTATTGTTTACCTGGCTAGGGTTGATCTGTTTTAACTTCATTGTGCGATCGCCCCTCACCAATATGTTAAAGATCACGCCTTGGATGATCTTGGTGTTTCTGGGGTTAATCTTCTTGACTTTGCTGGGATTGGGAACTCAGGTCAATGGTGCTACTCGTTGGATTGCCCTAGGGCCTTTTCTGTTGCAACCCTCGGAATTCATGAAGCCTTTTTTGGTACTTCAGAGTGCCTATCTGTTCGGTAATTGGCCACGATTACCCTGGCGAGTTCGTCTGCTTTGGCTAGCGATGTTTGGACTTATTTTAGCCGGTATTTTACTTCAGCCCAATTTAAGTACAACTGCCCTGTGTGGCATGACTATCTGGTTAATTGCCTTAGCCTCTGGCTTGCCCTTTATTTATCTAGGCACGACTTCCGTTCTAGGTGTTTTAACGGCTGTGGCCAGTGTGAGCTTTCGGGAATATCAACGTAAACGGATTACCTCTTTTATGGATCCCTGGGCCGATCCGATGGGCAATGGCTATCAATTGGTGCAAAGTCTCTATGCCGTTGGTTCTGGGGGATTGACGGGAACGGGCTATGGGATGTCTCAACAAAAATTATTCTATCTTCCCATTCAATATACAGATTTTATTTTTTCTGTTTTTGCCGAAGAATTTGGGTTTATTGGCGGCATCGGATTACTCTTCTTTTTACTGCTTTATACCACTTTAGGACTACGGGTGGCTATGCGTTGTCGTCATCGGGTTAAACGATTGGTGGCGATCGGAGTAGTTATTGTTTTGATCGGTCAATCTCTCCTCAATATTGGCGTAGCAACAGGGGCTTTACCCACAACGGGTTTACCCTTTCCTCTATTTAGCTATGGAGGCAGTTCCAGTTTAGCCAGCTTAATTCTCGCGGCTTTAATTATTCGGGTCGCACGGGAGAGCAACGAGGCAGATGTGGTTTCTCTTAATCAATCTAGCAAGCCATCTTTCTCTGCTTAGAGAAAGAACTATATTCCCTGTGACTCTTTTCAAACATCCTCATTAGAATCAAGGGCGATCGCTTTCTGACTGTTCTCGGTAAAGCTGTTGCAGCAAACGTGGCCAAAGAATTAAAAAATATAGCCACCAAATCACAATCACAAAACTCAAAGGCAAGGTTAACCAAAGACGCTGAAATAATAGCCAACTAACCGCGATCGCGCCCATACCTGTCAGGATAATTGTCCATGGCTGACACCACCAGGGTTTATATTGCCAAGGATTAAAAAACGTTTGTTGATCTTGCTCTATCACTTAATAGACCTGTTGGGAAATAAAAGAGAAACAGAAAGTTTGCACAGTAAGGATTTCATCATCTCTTACCAATTAGGCAGCATTCAAATAGAAGTTCCATAAACCAGTAGAATTCAACATCAAGCGG
>JAYKJI010000187.1:0-7077 GCA_035285405.1 Snowella sp.
GTTTAAACTTGCTGCATACGGTTTAAAAAATTCTTTTCCTGTGATTTCACAAGCTATAAGTACCTCGGCAAAATTATTTACACATAGCGATCCTTGTATAGCAAGGCTTCTAGGCTTGTCTAGTAGGTAACTTATTTTGCATGACTACTTAGTTAAAGTTGGATTGTATAATTCAATACTTTTTACCTTCAGAAGGGGAACTAGGACAGAAAAAAGCGATCGCCATACGTCACCCTGGTCACCCTAGACAATTATAGTCACCCTTGATCCGAGAGCTAAAGCGGCTTAGTTTTCAATTTCTCGGATAATCTCGATTGAGTTTTGGGAACAGAACGCGCTAAGATTAATGAGTATGAAAAAAATGTAAATTTTTACAACAATCCTTGACTAACTTGCCCTTGTCGTGTAAAGAGAATATTTTGCTTTCTCTCTGTCTGACCTTGAATAAACAAGGAAAATCCTATGATTTTACCCTTAACTCCTCTACCCTTGCAGCCAAGTATTCCTTCCGGTGGCTTTTTGAATCCTCTTATTGCTTCTCATAATTCTTCCCTTTGTCAGGAATCGTTGAAAATTGCCCTTCATTCTTCTTCAGCCAGTTTACCGCCACTAAGTACGACGGCTGCTTCGACACAATCTTTCGCAACCACTTTCCCTCAAAGGACATTGGGGCCATTATTCAAGCGGCTTCGAGTTTTACAATTTCGTTGGGGAAAGGGTAAAGGAGAGGTTCCAGAGAGGGAATATGACCGAGAAAAAAATGCTTCTGAAACTTTGGTCTGGGATTTATTTCATGCCCTAGAAAAAGAAGAATTTACTTTGCATTACCAACCTCAAATTCATTTAGACACAGGGAATTTGTTAGGTGTAGAAACCCTGATTCGTTGGCGACATCCTCGTCTTGGCCCTATTTCTCCTGCTGAGTTTATCCCGATCGCTGAAAAAACGGGGTTAATTGTACCGATTGGTTATTGGGTGTTGAAACAAAGTTGTTTGCAGTACCAAAGATGGCGCTCCTTAGGCATTCCCCCTTTCAAACTAGCGGTTAATCTTTCTCTCCGACAGTTACAGGAAGAGGATTTGTTAAATAGAATTCAGTGGATTTTAGAAGAAACACAAATGAACCCAAAAGAACTTGCGCTGGAAGTAACCGAAAGCTTGGTGTTTCAAGACCCCGATCAAGCGATCGCCCGTCTAATAGGATTACAAACAATGGGCATTCAAATTGCGATCGATGACTTTGGAGTTGGTTATTCTTCCCTATCTTATTTGAAAAATTTACCCATTCATACCTTGAAAATCGATAAATCATTTCTCGACGACCTAATAACTACTGAAAAAAATCAAGTCATTCTCCAAAGCATTATCGAACTCGGCCATCGTCTCAACCTAAAAATTATTGCCGAGGGAGTAGAAAGTCAGGAACAGTTAAATATTCTCAAAGAAATGAAATGTGATTATGGACAAGGTTATCTGTTCAGTCGCCCCCTCGGATTGCTAGAGATTACCCATTACTTTCAAGAAGCTATCTTTTGTAATCACTCTCTACTTGCTTTGACAAACTAAAATACTCTGCTCTGCTTGTATTATCGACACAAACTGTTCAATTTAACCGCCACACATTCCCCATTTTTTTATTTGAATCATGAAAAGTTTAGTTGAATTGTCATCCCATAAAACTACAAGACACTCGGATCGGGGCATTCCAGCAAAACTCCTACATTCCTTGGTTGATAAACAAATGAGTGGCAAACTAACCATTCAAAATCCTTTTGATGAATTGGTCGTTTGGCAAGTTTATCTGGGTGATGGTCGTATCCATTTTGCCAACAGTCTTAATGGTTCTGTTGAACGACTAAACTATCTCATTGGTAGTTCTCTCAATCAACGTAAAATCACTTTGCCATCCAAGATCACCAGTGATTATGAATACCTTTGTGAACTGTGGAAAAAAGACTTTTTTACCTTTCAACAGACCCGTTCTATTCTAACTCAATCTACCCAAGAAGCTCTGGTTCAGGTTCTTTCTCTACCTAAAACTTCCTACACTTTTACTGCGGAACAAGAACTCGATAAAGTATTTTTAAATTTGGACTTGACCAAGATTATTACACCAATCAAACATAAAATTCGCTATTGGTGGGAACTTCGTTCTGACATTAATTCGCCTTTTCAGCGACCCCTAGTAGAAAATTGGGATAATTTACATCGTACACTGGCAGAAACTCATCTTTATGGTCAACACTGGATTAAGCGATTTTATTCCTGTTTAAAGGATTTGAATTGTCTCTACGAAATTGCCAGCGCAACCGAGATCAGCACTTTGCAACTGGCGTTAATGTTACGTCCTCTGATTAAAAGCGGGGAAGTTAAGATGTTACCCTATCAGGAAATTAAGATGGATCAACGTCCTTTGATCGTCCTGATTGATCAGCGAGCGACAACTCAGCGTATGGTGAGTTATATCTTAGAAAATGGAGGATTTCGGACTTTAATCCTAGAAGACCCTTTTAAGGCTTTACCGATATTGCTCAATCAAGCACCGATCGCAATCTTGATCAATGCTGAATTACCAGAAATGAATGGTTATCAATTCTGTTCTTTTTGCCGTAAGTCTAGCCAACTCAAAGATACACCCATTGTGCTTTTAGGGAAGCGAGAGAGTTTGGTTGAGAAGATTCGTAGTAAGTTATCAGGAGCCTCTGGCTATCTGTGCGAACCTTTTTTACCTCAAGAATTACTACAGTCCCTTAATCGACTATTACCGCAAAAAGCGATCGCCTCTTAAAGTGAGGAATTCAAGATGTTTTGAAGCTGTTAACTAGCTTTTTATACTGTTTTAATCTAGACTAGCCATTGATTTTACTTCAATTTAAAAAACATGAGCCTTTACCGTTTAATCTATAGTAGCCAAGCGATTCTAGACTTGCAGCCTCAAGACCTAAAAGATATTCTAAAATCTTCTGAAAAAAACAATTTACACAATGGAATCACAGGTTTACTTTGTTATGGAAACACTATCTTTTTGCAAGTTTTAGAGGGAGAACGTGAACAGATCAACGAAACTTATCATCGCATTTCTCAAGATAAACGGCATCATAGTCCCTGTCTGATCGAATGTCTGCCAATCAAAAAAAGAAGTTTTGAAGTTTGGTCAATGCAGGCAATTTCAATCAATGATTTGTCATCGGATCAAGTCAAAAAATTAATTCTGAAACACTCTGGTTCTTCAGTTCTCAGACCTGATTTGATGGATCCTGAACAGTGTCTTGAGTTTATGCTAGATATTGCCAAAATATATCAGTTGTCTGACAATTTTTTTATTGATCTGTAAAGAATAAGTAACAAAATACTTTCAACCCTATTTCACCGGCACAAAATCATAACCAAAGCCCGATCTCCCTCCTGGTTGAACCATTACAAGCTGAACTGGTTGATTGCGATCGCCAGAAGGGAGAAAACGAACATTTCCACTCGCTCCAGGCGCGGTAAAAGTGGGACTAGATAAAGCCTTTTGAATGCCTTGACGGGAAGGATTTTCTCCCAAAGCGGTAATAAAGGCCTGGGCGGCATCGTAGGCCATCGCCGTTCGCCAATTCACATTACTGGTTTTCCAAAGCTGGGCTGCTTCTCGCACAAAAGGACTATTGGGATGGGCTAAAACGTGCCAAGGAATCGCCACCACCATCCCGACCGCATTTTTGCCGCCACTTTGCAACAGTTGGGGTCTATAGGCACTATCCCCACCGAGAAGGGGTAATTGTCCCTGATTGGCTTGAATTACCAATAACGCTTTATCGACACTAGAGGTATTCATCGCTAACATTAAAACCTGCGCTCCCTGGGACTTAGCCTGTTTGACCGCTTCAACCGGATTAAAATCAGCCGCCATCAAATCAGCTTCCAGGGTCACTTCTCCCCCATTCCCCAACAAAGCAGTGGTAAAAACATTTTTCAAGGATTTACTGTAGCTACTTTGGGAGTTATAAAAAACGGCGGCTTTCGTTTTTTTCAGATCTTTTAACATATAGTTAGCGAGGGCATTTCCGGCAAATAAATCACTGGGGACTGTCCGAAAAATATAATTACCCAGTTCTGAAATTTCCGTCGAAGTACTCGTTGGCGAGATCATGGGTAAACCTTGGGGTTCATAAACATTCTTTGCCGTTTCGATTGTCGTATTACTCCCAAAATGACCAATCACTCCTAAAATTTCTGGATTCTTAACCCACTGCTGTCCTAACTGTTGAGCGGTATTAATATCATCGTCATCATTGGCAATCAAAATTTTGAGAGGAACTCCCTTAATACCACCCTTTTGATTAATTTCCGTTTGGGCTTGAGCCACTCCTCGCAAAAGTTCTTGAGAACCATTGAGATCCTTGCCAATAGGGACAGAAACCACGAAAGCTAAGGCATTTTTGCTAATTTTGGCATTATTCAGATAAATTAAAGCCTCTGGATCGTTGGGAACAAGCTGTAAATATTGTTGAAATTCGGCGATCGCTTTGGGAAAATTCCCCTCGGCAAAGGCTTGGATCGCGACACTTTTGTTAATATTGGTGGGGCTAGGAATCAGAGATCGTTCTCCATAGCTCATGCGTTGCGTTAAATCAGTCTCTTGCTGCCCTGAATTTTGCGAAGATGGAGGGGAAGGAGTTAACAACTTAACGCCTATGCCAACTGCCCCCAAAGTTAAACAGAGAGAGAGAAGCAGGATCAAGGTTTCTTTTTTCTGACTCATGGTTTTCCCCATTGACATTCATGGCCTATAGGCATTCTAGTGCAGCATCAAAACCCTTAAAAGTTAGGGATTTGGGACAAAGAACTGCCAGATAGATACTGTACCATCTGCATGACCAGAAAGCAGAAATTGTTCATCTTGACTTAAGGTTAGCGATAGCACGATGTCTTTGGGGGCGGCAAAAAGAGATGGCTCTACTAACACCGCGATCGCTTCCCCTTGCTCCGGTTGCCAAAGTTTGATCCCGCCGTCATTGCCAGCACTTAACAATTGCTCAGAGTCGGTAAAACAAAGACTGGTCACTTGTCCCTGATGAGCCACGACTTGCTGTTGGGGATGCAACGATACATTAGGTGGAAGGGTAAGAGGTAATTGCCAAAATTTGATCGTGCCATCGGTACAGGCTGCCGCAATCCAATGGCCAGATTGATTAATGGCTAAGGCTTTAATCGAAGAAATATTACCCACTAAATGACCGAGTTTCTGGCCTGTCCCCAATTGCCAAAGTGTAACCGTTCCGTCTCCTCCACCGGCTGCAATAATTTCCCTTTGCTCATGGACGGCGATCGCTTCAATGGAGCCGAGAGAATCTAGAGAACTTTCCCGTAAAACTCCACTTCGACTATCCCACTGTTTTAGGGTTTGGTCATAACTCGCACTGATTAGCAATTGGTGATCAGCCGCTAGGGCCAACTGATAAACAGAGCCAGTATGAGCGGTCAAGGTTCGTTCTAGCTCTAGGTCGTACTCAGTCTGAGAGCGGCATTTGACACGCCAAAATTTTAAAGTCTGATCAAAACTGCCACTCGCTAAACGACAATCCTCAAGTTTGGCTGTTGCTGCTAAAAACACCGTCGCTAAAACCCCCTGGCTATGGGCGATCACCGTTCCCAATAAATTGCCAGAATCGGTTTCCCAGATTTTTAGTGATTGATCCCAACTTGCACTTACAAAAAAACGTCCATCCTCACTGATGGCTAAAGAAGAAACCGCATTACTATGGGCTGGAATCTGACGCAGCATTCTGACTTGGGGAATGATAGTCGGTAGGGAGCGAGAAACCCCTAATCCATTGGGAACTGCCTGTGCGACAGGACTCGGAAAAGAATCTGTGTCCAGGGGGGGGGTAAAGGTCGGGCTAGTCTCTGCTTCCACACTCAACCATTGATAACGCCGTTCTAACTGTTCTAGACGTTCGGCGATCGCCTGTTGCTGAAAATATTTAACTAACTCAGAGAGAGAATCTTCCAGGCTATGCAGTCTATCCAGATCCGCAGAGAGAGGCGGAGATGGTGGTGATGGTAGCGAGAGGGGCAAAGGCGATCGGTTGACAGCCTGTTCTAGTTCTTCAATCATCTGACTTAAACGCTGTAATTGCCTAGAAAAATGGCTGGTTCGCTTACGTTCAAGTCTTTCTAGCCTAAGACGATTGAGTTGTGAAACGATCACCGCGATCGCCACTAGCATCAACGGGAACCAAAATGATTGCAGCCACCAGCCCGCGATCAAAGCCAATATCATTGCCAGAGAACAGGAGAACTCGGCGATATCCAACCAATGTCTTTGGGGTTTTTCTTTAAAATCCATTTAGCGATACCATGACAATTTTTTATTTGACTTAGACTTTTGGTCTTAAGCTCCCAATGCTGAAACATAGACAGACTTAGTTCGCGCCTGATTGATTGAATAATCTAATTTTCTCAGAAAAGGTTTATTGATGGGAGAAGATCATGCCTTTACAGCCCAAAAATGTGCTATTATCCCAAAATGCTATCGAATGTATAGCTTTTTGAGCCTTCCTCTTTATTAAGACTAAAGATTGTCGTTGAAATAGAGTCAGTTTTAATCGATAGCCAAATATTTAATATTTTTACCGAAAGAAGACTCCTCCTGAGATCTTTAACCTACTCCTAAACACCTGACAGTCTGAATTCTGCTTTAACCAATCCCTCACATTTAGCACACTAGATCTTAGTAAGAATAATGGCTAACGATTTTTGTCCCAAACCCCTAGGTTTAATTCTGAGAGAAGCAGATCTGGTTACACCAGCCCAAATTGAGGTAGCCCTTCAGGATCAGCAATACTATCAACTGCCATTAGGAGAAATTCTGGCTTTACATGGTTGGGTACATCAAGAAACAGCAGATTTTTTTGCAGAGCAATGGCCAAAACTGATCACTGAACCCACTATCTATCTTTTGGGAGAATATTAGACTTGTTGGGTTATAAGGGATAATAAGAAAAAAAGCAATGACCAGAAAATCCAAGAATGCTAGATATAGAAAGGATATTCAAACAAGATCGCTTAATACGGGGGATGACAGGGCTAAAT
>JAYKJI010000188.1:0-3941 GCA_035285405.1 Snowella sp.
CGGCCCATCAAGCCCTAGAAACGGGTCACACAACGGGAAAAATGGTGTTATTAACCGCTTAACGAGGGTTCAAAACCCATGGAATCTCACTGGCTAGACCTGGAGAATTATTGCTGGCATTACGGGATGGCGGGTGATCCCCAACGGTTTCCCCTGGTCTTTCTACACGGTTTTTGGGGGAATTATCAGGAATTTGCCCCGGCGATCGCTGTTTTATCCCAGCAGTTTTATTGTTTAGCAGTGGATTTACCGGGCCATGGTCAAACACAGGTCAAGGGAGGCGATCGCTGTTACCAGATGGAAAATACCGCCCTGGGCTTAAGCCAATGGTTAGCAGCTCTCCAGCTTCAAACCTGTGGACTGGTGGGCTATTCCCTGGGGGGCAGAATCGGTCTGTATCTAGCTTTGCGGTGGCCGGAACAGTTTACGGTGGTGATACTGGAATCTACATCCCCTGGTCTGAAAACGGAGTTAGAACGGGAACAGCGTCGCGCCCAGGATGCCCAATGGATTCATCGCCTCCAGCAGGAACCCTTAGCCGAGGTTTTACCGCAATGGTACGCCCAGCCGCTTTTTGACTCTCTACGTCGTCACCCCCAATTTCCTGAATTATTGGCCCAACGGTTACAGAATGATCCCCAGGCTTTAGCTAAATCCCTAGAACATTTGGGAACTGGGCAACAACCCTCTCTTTGGGCAGAACTTTCCCGGTTAACTCGCCCTCTTTACCTAATTACCGGCGAAGCGGATCGAAAATTTGTCCAACTGCATCACCAAATGGCCCAGGCTTCCCCCCTGATCCAAACCGTCGTTTTACCCCACTGCGGTCACAATAGCCACTGGGAACAACCGGCTGCTTTCATTTCTCAACTACACACCTTTTTTCTCTCTTTTCAAGCTCATTCCCTGAATTCTTACATCACTTTTTCTTGATTCAATGATCTCTTTCATCACGTTCAGAAAATTTTTCACAACAGGAGATTTATCTCGTTTTCGCCATAACATCACTACATTTAATTGGTTAGATAGCTCTTTTAGTTCTCGAAAAACAACACCATTTCGTTGAATATATTGGACATTTTCTGGCAATAAACTGACTCCCACTCCGCCCGCTACTAAACCTAGAATAGTTGATGCAAAAGTAGCTGTTTGTAAACAGTTAGGCGTAAATCCCGCTTTTCCACAAAGAGTATGAATTTGCTCTGTCAGTCCAAGAGTTGTCGAAGAAACAGGAAGAATAAAATTTTCTTTAGCAATATCTGTTAACTGAATTCCAGATACATTAGCAAGAGGATGATTGGTTGGCAATACCAATAACAAGGATTCTTTCAAAACAATCTCAGAGTCTAAATCTTTACTCCACTGAGAATTTGAAGGAGCATAGGTAAAACCAATATCAACTTGATAATCTCGTAGTCCTTGAACTTGAGGATGAGCCATTTCTTCCAATACTATTTGTACTCTTGGATACTTTTGTTTGAAAATCTGTAAAATCTCAGGTAAAAAATTATGAGTAATAACGCCAATTACTCCTAATTTTAGTTTGCCCATTTCACCTTGATTAATTTGTTGGATTTCATAAAGTCCCTCCTTAATAGATTTGACTGCAAGACGGACTGCCGCTACAAATACTTCACCTTCTTCAGTTAGTTTTTTCCCGCTGGTTGTTCGATCAAATAAAATCACCTCACCATAACCCAGCTTTTGACCCAACTCCCTTTCAATGCGTTGTACTTGCCTACTTAATTGAGGTTGATCAATGGAACGTCCTTGACTACTGATCCGCTCAGCTGCCCTCGTAAAGTTCAGTTCTTCAGATAGAATTATTAGATTTTCGAGATGCTCGATATTCATGGTGCTCTTTAGTCCTTATTGTTTTTACATAGCTTAATATTGATCCTATCATCTAGAGTTCCTACTGTCACCCACTCATTGATGGTTTATGTTCTCTATAGTTTTTACATAGATTAATGTTGATCTTATCATTGATGCTTCATGCTCACTTGGCTATAGTTATTATTGTACTTCATAAAAAAGACAATGACTACTCAAAAAATTCAACAAGTTGCCTTGGTGGGCGGTACCCATGGAAATGAGCTTACCGGCATTGAACTGATTCGTAAATTTCTACGTCATCCATATTTATTAAAGCGCAAATCCTTTAAAACGATTCCTATTTTAGGTAATCCCCAAGCAATCAAGGCTTGCCAACGCTTTGTTGACTATGATCTCAATCGTTCTTTTGATCCTAAAAACTTAGAAGTGACTGATGATAGCACTACTTATGAAAAACAACGGGCGAAAGAAATCAAGAAGGTAATCACATCAAATAAGGTAGATTGTATTTTTGATTTACATTCGACTACGTCTGATGTTGGATTAACGGTAATTTTATTTAATCATAATGCTTTTAATCTTAATTTAGCGTATTATTTGCAAGTAATTCATGGACTTAAGATTTGCTCTTTTTATTCAGAAGGTCAGCAAACATCTTTCTTGAATACACTTTGTGCTAATGGCTTTGCTATTGAGGTTGGCCCTATCGCCCAAGGAGTTTTAGACTACTCATTATTTGAAAAAACTCAACACTTAATTGAGAATATTTTTGATTTTATTGTCCAGTGGAATTCTGGTCTTATGAGTCAATCAGAATCTGTGACAGTTTATAAGAAAGTCAAGCCAGTTCTCTTCCCATTACATTCCAACGAACTGGCCGGCTTTATTCATCCAAAAATCAAAAATTTCTTACCAATTAAGACAGGTGACCCTTTATTTATTACCTTTGATAATCAGGTAGTTACTTTGACGGAAACGTCAGGTTCGGGACTTTATCCTTTTTTGGTCAACGAAGCGGCTTACTATGCCTCTAATTTAGCTTTTTATTTAATGGCTAAACACGAAATTGCTTTGTAAGGATAAACAGATCTGGGAAGGAACATAAAAATCATGTCTTTCCAAGTATAAGTTTAAGTACAAAAATTTGCATTTTAATATTTTATGGAGTTAGATATGTTCAAAAAAGTGTTGTCTAATTTGCTTGCTTTATTGGCTACACCGTTCTTAGTTCCAAATAGCGTAATTGCTGAAACGATTGTCCCTCTCATTGAGGCACGCACACTTTATCCTCGTACTTGTCATATCATTATTGATTCATGGGAAGGTGATTGTCAATCGGTAACAATAGGTTTTCTCTCTGACTACTCCGCTTTTAATATTAAGCTATGTAGCTCAAATAATCGCTGTTTGATCTTAATTGGGGACACAAATGAACTTATCTATTATCGATCTTCTATGCGTATTTATTCCGTTGCCTGGCAGGAAGGAAAAAAAATTACTAAGCGTTGGTCTAGCAACTTAATTTTTGGACCCTATCTTTACGGACATGGTATTGCTGGGACGCTAGAGGGATCAATTATTGCAGCTTATTTTGAAGACTAATTTGTGGTGTTGCTGATTTACAGTATGAATCTCTAAAAATGCAACTGTTAAAACACTGACTCATCCGGTCTTCTAAATGTAGCAAAATCTAATTTCATCACCTGATTAAGCAACATCAAAGTAAAACGTTTGTCATTATTCTATGCTTCAACGCCAAAATTCAGGCATGGCTAACCGCCCCTTAACCACTTGCCCAATCACCGCGATCGCCGGGGCTTCAAACTGTTGGTCTTGCACCTGTTGAACAATGGTTTGCAAGGTTCCCGTTAATTCGGCTTGGTCGGGACGGGTTCCCCAACGGATCAAAACAATCGGGGTATCGGGACTTAAGCCCCCCTGGGTTAATTCGCGGATAATCTGGGGAAGGTTATGCACCCCCATATAAATGACAATGGTTTCCGAACCCTGGGCGATCGCCTGCCAATAGACCTGGGGACGATATTTGCCCACCGCCTCATGGCCCGTCACAAAAGTTACCGAAGAACTATAGTCTCGATGGGTAA
>JAYKJI010000189.1:0-3310 GCA_035285405.1 Snowella sp.
ATTTAGCCCTGTCATCCCCCGTATTAAGCGATCTTGTTTGAATATCCTTTCTATATCTAGCATTCTTGGATTTTCTGGTCATTGCTTTTTTTCTTATTATCCCTTATAACCCAACAAGTCTATTAGTAGTGGGCGAGTTTGGCATGGTGAAATTAAGAATCGCAGCAAATATGGCAACTATTACTGGGTTGATTCTACCCTCGTTCCTTTTTTAGATGATCACGGTCATCCTTACCAATATCTAGCCATCCGTTTTGACATTACTCAAAGCAAACTGGCGGAAGAAATTTTGCGGGAAAGTGAACAGCGTTTTCGGAACATGGCGGATAGTTGTCCTGTCCTGTTGTGGGTATCTGATACTCGAACCCTTTGCACCTTTTTTAATCAAACCTGGCTGGATTTTCGCGGCCGTACTCTCGAACAGGAATATGGGAATGGCTGGGCCGAAGGGGTTCATCCTGATGATTATCAAGATTGTTTAAACACCTATCTGACTGCTTTTGCTAAACGTGAACGTTTTGAGATGGAGTACCGTTTACAGCGTTTTGATGGGGAATACCGTTGGGTCTTGGATGTGGGAATGCCTCGCTTTTTGTCCGATGGCAGTTTTGCTGGTTATACCGGTTCCTGTGTGGATATTACCGATCGCAAGCAGGCCAAGGAAGCCTTACAGAAGCAATTGGAACAGGTGCTATTAATGCGCCAAATTACCCAGAAAATTCGCAGTAGTTTAGCTCCTCGTTTAATTTTTCAAACCACGGCTGAACAGGTAGGACAAGCCTTTAAGGTCAATCGTTGTCTCATTCACAGTTATGTTAAGGAGCCTCAGCCCAGTTTGCCGGTGGTAGCTGAACATTTAGAACCTGGCTACGTTTCCATGCTGGGGACGGCCATTCCCGTAGAGAATAATCCTCATGCCAGTCGCATGCTGGAAGTAGACGAGGTATTGGTGTCAAACGATGTTTTTACAGAGCCTTTGCTCAAGGAAATGCTCCCCCTTTGTGAGCAGGTTCAACTCAAGTCCATGATGGTAGTACGAACCTCCTATCACGGTAAACCCAATGGCGCGATCGCCGTCCAGCAATGTGATCAACAGCGTACCTGGACAGAAGAGGAAGCCGAGCTACTGAAAGCCCTAGCGGATCAAGTCGGTATCGCCTTAGCCCAAGCCAACTTACTAGAAAATGAGCGGGAACGACGCAGAGAATTAACTGAGAAAAATCTTGACCTTGAACGGGCCAGATGGGCAGCCGAATCAGCCAACCGCGCTAAAAGTGAATTTTTAGCCATGATGAGTCATGAGATCCGTACCCCGATGAATGGGGTGATTGGCATGACCGATTTATTATTAACAACCTCCCTAACAACCCGACAAAAGGATTACCTTGAAACCATTCGTCAGAGTGGGGATTCCCTCTTGACAATTATTAATGACATTCTAGATTTTTCTAAGATCGAAGCAGAAAAAATGATCCTAGAGAATCAGATGTTTAATCTACGGGAAGTAATCGAGGGCACATTAGAATTGATGGCCCCCAGGGCCATGGAACGAAATTTAGAACTCGCCTACTTTTTAGATCCTTCGACTCCAGAAATTATCACTGGTGATATGAATCGTTTGCGACAAATTCTGGCTAATTTGATTGGCAATGGTCTAAAATTCACCCACCAAGGCGAAGTTGTCGTTACCGTTAAGGCGACTCCCTATTCCCTAGAAAGTTTGGCGGCAGATAGTTTTCCCATTCAGTCTTTTATCCCCACCTATAAATTAGAATTTAGCATCCAAGATACGGGGATTGGTATTCCGGCTAATCGTCTAGATCGTCTCTTTAAAGCCTTTAGCCAAGTCGATTCTTCTACAACAAGAGAGTATGGTGGCACTGGCTTAGGGTTAGTCATTAGTCAACGTTTGGCCCACCTCATGGGGGGAGAAATGTGGGTAGAAAGTCAAGTCGGTGTCGGTTCGACTTTTTTCTTTACTATACTGACAACAACCGCTAAAAATGAAGATCAGAACTATTCTGAAAATAATCTCGGTTCTCTGGTGGGCAAGCGGGTACTGATTGTGGATGATAATGCGACCAATCGCAAAATTTTATTAACTCAAACCCAGTTTTGGGGCATGGAACCGATCGCCTTTAGCTCTGGACAGGAGGCTCTAGAGTGGTTAAGCGAGGGCAATTCTTTTGAGCTAGGTTTATTAGATATGCTCATGCCGATGATGGATGGAGCCATGTTAGCCGAGCAACTTCAGCAATTCTCCCATTGCCAAAATATTCCCTTCATTTTGCTCACTTCCTTAAGTCAAACGGCTTTAAATGAATCCGTACAGCGGCAATTTACGGCTATCTTACATAAACCTCTACGTCAATCCCATTTGTTTAATACACTTATTACGGTTTTTCATCATTCATCTCTCCCGTCTAGCGTGGAAGTTATCCCAGAGTCGATAGAACTTTTTAGCTCCAGCGTCAAGGATTTATCTATTTTGTTAGCAGAAGATAATTTAGTCAATCAAAAGGTCGCAGGACAAATGCTTAAAATTCTAGGATATCAAGCGGATATTGCCAATGATGGTCTAGAGGTTTTAAAGATGATTGAGCAAAAAGACTATGATCTTATTTTAATGGATGTTCAAATGCCCAATCTAGATGGGTTAGAAACGAGTCGCTGTATTCGTCAAAAACAGGATTATCCTCAACCTAAAATTGTTGCCATGACTGCCAATGCCATGCCCGGCGATCGCGAAAATTGCTTGGCGGCGGGGATGGATGATTATATTAGTAAACCCGTTGTTATTCAAGAATTAAATCAAATTCTAGTCAGTTTTTCTAAGCCTTCTAATGTCGTTTTTAACCCGCCCTCAATAGAAGAAAGCCGTGTATCCTGGGTGGAGGAAAGTATTTTACAATTTATGCTAGAAACTTTGTGTAATAATGATTCTCAGTTAATGCAGGAAATGCTGAATTGCTATCTCTCAGAAAGTCTAGAATTAATCAGAAAAATACAATTATCGTGGCAGGCAGAGAATAATCCGGAAGTGAGTTTTCTAGCCCATTCCTTAAAATCGAGTAGTGCTTCCATTGGAGCTAAAGCTCTAGCCGATCTTTGTCAGCAACTAGAGAGACTTAGCCAAGATGAGTTCCTAAAAAATCAAGTATCTCTGATCTTAGACCTGCAAACAACATACGCTCAGGTTCAGCAGGATTTGCACCGATGGTCAGAAAAACTGCAAACTTAACTGTTAATTAGGGCTTGCTGAAAAAGTCAAAAAACGAAAGAAATGTGGGTTAGGGAAGTATAAACTGAA
>JAYKJI010000190.1:0-3277 GCA_035285405.1 Snowella sp.
CAAGTTGTGGATCGCCTTTTAGACCGCTTAAGCGAAATCATCCCATCGCATGAATCTCATCTATCCCTTGCTATACAAGGGTTTTAAGTATTTTGGTAAATGTGCTACCCCCCTGAACGCTTACAGGTAAAGTCATGTTGCCTGAGGAGCAATTTTCACCTGAGGACGCTAAAGAATTGATTGAAAGGGCATTTAATTCTTTGAAAGCGCATTGGCAATCGGAATCACTCACAAATCCAATCATTATTGCCGCTAGCAAAGCTATTTCCGCCGACGAAAAAACACACATGGCTGACTAGCAACGTTAGGTAGCTTAAGTTTTGGGTGAAAAATTGTTGAAGCCCATCTGTTAGTATTTAAGTTGTCATAAAGTTATCTCTAAGTTGCTCTCTACAGTTATTTGCAAGTGTGATCGCCCCTTCCTAGTTTACATTGACAATAGAAATACTGAAATTGACTACTAAAGTCGAATCAAAGTGGCGATCGCCTAGATAAATTTTAATCGGCTGAAACTTGGGGATATAAACCCAATTCTTGACTAAGTTGTCGTGCCAGAAAAATCAAAAATTTTGCACCATCCTGATTATCCTTATGGGCCATCATCGTGGCGACCTGCATCAGCGTTTTAACGAAGCCTTCATCTAGTAAATCGGGTTGACTATCTAAAACGGCTGGTTCTTGCCCATTAGGACATTTTAGCAGTTGATCAATGAGATCGAAATAGCGATCTTGACGATTTTCTGGCATGGTAATTTCTTGATAAAAGGTTAATCAACGATCCGAACAATAAACGGAATTGGACTGATGACTATTCGGACAGGTTTCTAAATCTTGTTGGATTAATTGCACGATAACTCTCTGCCCAGAGGTTTCTATGGCCTCCAAACCAATCCAATTGGCAAGCTTGTCTTGATCAAAGCCAATCTCTCTACGAATACCGTCAATTTCCATCAGGGGACGGCGAATCAATAGAGGATCATTCACCATTAGATTGAGGGCAGTTTGTTCATCTAATTGGGTCGGAATAATCTCTCCTGCTTTAATTCACGGAGCAGTGTAATTAAACCATTTTGACACTGGCAAATCTCCAAAAAAAGAGCGCAGTGTTTCCATTGTCCAAGGCTCCGTTAGTAAGTTGCGAGGTTCAACAGTATGACCTGCTGCTTCTAATAGAGCCTTCTGCTTACTGTTATTAATACAGCCTGGTTTTTCGTAGAAGATAACCTTAGCCATGAGCTTGTTGATTGAAATTTAAAATCAGTTAGGTTGGCTAGGATGAGAGCGATTAACCTTCCATCCGAATTAAAACCTTTTCAGCTTCCCTGCGACGGATAGCAATTTCAGTGGTGATTCCCACCCGAATATGGAGTGGGCCACCTAACCAGGCTTTTCGTAAAACACGAATGGGTTTATCAGGTGTAATTCCCATAGCTTCAAGACGAGTAATTAAACCTTGTCCGTGATAACCAAGGGAAATCTGATCCACGATCGCCACTTTGCCAATACTAAGGTCAGATAGAGTCATAATCATTCACCTAGTTATTGAGGGCATTGTGGGTATAGCAATTTTTGGGACAAACCCTGGAACAAGCTTGACAACCAATGCAGTTACTGGCATCAATAATTGTCATTACTTTGCGTTCAAATTCTGCATCTTCGTCATCGAGATCAACAAACTCACCGTCTTCATCTAAGGCACGGAGAAATAACACATCTTGGCCGCAAACTTTAAAACAGCGACCACAGCCAATACATTTTTCTTGATTAATTTCTTGGACAAATTGGGGAGTCCAGGTTTTTTGTCCTAAGGTTAGACCAGTTAAAGTAGCCATGATTTGAATTTCCTCTTAAGATTTGAGTTTCGGGTAGTAAAAACTTATTTTTAGACTAAATAAGCTTCTTGATGAGTGCGAATTGTGCAATCTGAACGCGGATAGGCAACACAAAGTAAAACAAATCCTTTTTCGATTTGTTCATCATCTAAAAAGTTTTGATCTTCTTGATCAATTTCTCCTTCTGTTAATCTGCCGACACAACTGGAGCAGGAACCTGCTTGACAGGAAGAGGGTAAGTCAATATCTGCTTCTTCGGCGGCATCCAGAATATAAACATCATCGGGAACGTCAATAGTGACATCCATTTCTGGGGGTTTATTCTTTTTGCCTTTGATCAAACGGACTTTGTAAGTGGTAGTCATGTTTTTTTCCTAATAAATAAAGAGCCCAAAAAATGGGTAGGCGTTTGGTTTCCAAATCCAGAATTTCTATGACAAACAGCCTAAAAAATGGGTAGGGGTTTAATTCCAAAATCTAGAATTTATTAGGACTTGGAGACCAAGCCCCTACGGGAAACAAAATTTAGGATAAAAGCCTGAATCAGTTTTAAGAACGTCTTTGGAACCGTTAGGCTTCTATCGTTGCCAAATAATCAACCTATTTAAACAGTGGCGAGTTCCTTGGTTGCAGGATCACCGTATTGTTCAAAAGCAGTTTGCTCTGGACGCTCTCCCCGACAAAAGGCCAGTTCAGCTTCAAGATCATTTACTTGTTCCCAAGCTTCGGTTGTTTCCGAGGCGGTTGTGCTCTGGGATGCAGAGACAGAACGAGCGTTGGAAATGGCGGTTTGGAGAGCCTTTTCTAACAGAGGAATACGAGGATTTTCCAGAAAATCACCTTTTTGTAAGATGTCAGTGGTGGAAATAAAGCCCAGTAAATTGCCTTGAATAACAGGAGCGCGATCGATTCCCGTTTGGGCAAATAAACGAGCAACGTATTCAACGGTTAAATCAGGGTTGACTACAATGCAAGGTTTAGTCATCACTTCTGAGACATAAACCGTTTTGGCATCTTTACCAAAAGCCACCACTTTTTTAGCAATGTCAGTATCAGTGACAATGCCATAGGCATCATTTTCATCGCGACGTTCCACGATAAGAGAATGCAGCCCTTTTAACTTCATTAACTTAGCCGCCTGGGCGACGGTTGCTGAAGCTTTGATGGTGACGACATCTTGGGTCATGATTTCCGCAGCTTTAGTCATTTGAGGATTCCCTCCTGTTGGATGTAATGCCCGTTAGTGGGTGCTACGACTAGGCTTATCACCCGTCTTTTAGCTGCATGGCACTCCTGTTGGTGTACAGTCTCCTGCTTGAAAAGATTTTCCACAGCCGCAGGTGTCCGTTGCATTGGGGTTGCTAAATTTGAACCCACTTTCGAGCAAGCCTTCTACAAAGTCGATCACTACGCCGTTGAGGAGAGGTAGGCTTTGGCGATCGCAG
>JAYKJI010000191.1:0-2741 GCA_035285405.1 Snowella sp.
CGTTGACTTGTGAACTGTTTTGGTAACTCTGAGAGCCTTTTTGTAGTACAAATGTTTTAAAATGAGAATTGCTGCGGTGACATGGTTTTTGCCTCCTACGCTCTTCTTCTATTTTACAATAGACACAAACTTGTTCGGAACTAGGAATAAAGGATTAATTGAATTTGAACGACTTAGGGACTTGTGGCGAAATCCTCCATATAAAGATGAAAATGGCGACCCTGAGCTAGGTTATTCCGAAAGTTTGCATCCGATTTTTTTACGGTTAATAGAACGCTTTGATCTGTCCTATCGCATCAAAATTAATGGTGAACTCACAGAAACTAGCTTAATTGCTCAATTAGTTCCTGATAATCGTCCTGAAACCCTGCCTAATTGGGAAACTGAACCCGATCCAGGCGATAAACAACAAATCCAAATTTGTCGCATTGTGGATGAAACAGGACAACAAGCCAATGCGGAAGGGCTATTTTATCAACTAATTGTTCGACTCCATCAATATTCTCTTGGTCGTGAAAATTATCCTGATAGCGTTCACTGGCAACGGGGTTTAATGCTCGGCGATCGCTACAATGGTCGCGCTTTATTGGAACATATTGGTACAGATATTAAAATCACCGTTAGAGCCGCCTATCCTGAGCGTTTCCTCTCTCGACTAACAGAAGAAGTTGAATCCCTTTTTGATCCTAAGAATCCCGCTCGTTTTTGGAAAGGATTACGCTGTCAAATTATGGTTCCCTGTATTACACCTTGCCAACATCCTGGATAAAGCCTTTTTAATCTGGAAAAATTAATCGAGAGTAAACACAAAGGACGACCAGAATTTCCCTGTAGTCTTGCGGGTTGTGATCGATGGCAAAATATTGATCAATTGCTCTACAATGCGCCAATCGCTCAACCTGATCCACAAAAAATTCTGACTGAAAAAATCGATCAAGTTCAAGATACTTTAAAACTGGTTCGTAAAGATATTCGTTATAAAGATTCCCTCGATCAAAAACGCTATCTTGGTCTTGATAAAAAGCAGGAAAAGATTCTCAGTTTAATTGATCAACAATTCGATCAGTTAATGCAAAGCCTAACCAATGAAGCTAAAGAAGGCCCGCGTTTATTTAGTCTTATTAGTGTTGCTCCTAAATTTTTTGATAGTCCTAAATGGCTAAAATCTAAGTTTAAAATAACCTTCTGGTGTGAACATTCCCGTTTACCACTAAGTTTTCTCAATCCTTCTGATAGTAAATTTGGTATTTATGAAGTTGAGATTTCCCGTGAATGGTTCACCAACGCAAAACCTTTGCTCAAAAAAATTACTACAACCCTTAGTTTAGTTTTGCCTGTGGCGGCTTCTTTTAATAAATTTATATTAGATGAAAATACGTTTAAAGGCATAGAAGAACAACTTGATCTCGGACAAAAAGCCCTAGAATCCACACTGAAAAGTAGCGAATTGCTCATCAATCAAACCAGCGATATATTTGATGATCCCGAAGTTGGTAACGTTATCGAAGCTCAAGGTTCAGTCTTGAGGGAACTCCATGCCATTCTCAAACAAAAAGATCCAAACTTTAGTAATTTAGGATTAGAACGAGTCCAAAATAAACAAGGAAAATTTCTCTGGGTGCATCCCCAATTTATCGGTGAATATTAACCTAATTCTTCGTTAGTATCTTTATTCACGCGATCGCGTTAGATTTTCTGAAAACTTGATGCAGTAAGACTTGATTTTTTGACTTTAATATAAAACACTTTTCATATAAGTCCCCCAAAGACTAGCCGCCTGTGCGCTACTGCCCGCCGTTGGAGAATTATTATCATTGCCCAACCAAACCCCCGTCACCAAATTACGTTGGGGAATGAGACCAATAAACCACAGATCAACCCCCTTATTCGTGGTTCCCGTTTTCCCTGCGGCCCCCATCCCAATATTCGCCCCCTTACCCGTTCCCCCTGTCACTGCCCCGCGTAACATTTCCGTCATCGTGTTGGCAACGCCTGGAGAAATCGCCTGGTGATGGCCATTCTGATCCTGAGCAAAGACATAAATTTCGCGACAGGTTTCTGGTTTTTCGTAATTCTGGCAATCTCCACCGTCCAGAATGCGTCGAATAGCATGGGGACGATTCCACATTCCTTGATTGGCAAAGGTGGCATAGGCCCCCGTCATTTCCAGTACCGTTACCTCACTTTCTCCTAAAACTAACCCTGGAACGGGATTGAGATCGGAACGAATGCCCATCCGCTCGGCCATATTGACCACTTGATCTAATCCGACCCGTTGAGCGACCCGAAGCGCGATCGCGTTTTCCGATTGAGCTAAACCGTGAGCCATCGTAATCTCGCCACTACTGCGTTCACAGGGTTTATAGGCTTGCCCTTGCCAACGCAATGAGCCACAGGAATAGGTGCTATTAGACGATAAACCTTCCTCTAGGGCCGCCGCGTAGGTAAACGCTTTGAAGGTAGAACCAGGTTGACGTTTGGCTTGGGTTGCACGATTATATTGACTGGTTTTGTAATCGGAACCACCGACTAACGCCAGAATTTCCCCCGATCGCGTATCAAGAGTCACTAAAGCTCCCTGGGAAAAGCGAAAACGGGTTCCCACAGATTGAACTCCTGCTTTGAGGGATTTTTCGGCTTTGAGTTGCATTTTCGGGTCTAGGCTAGTTTCCACTATAAAATTGCCTTCTTTGGCCACATCTTCCCCCAATAACTGCCCTAATTCCTGAAAAACGTAGCTA
>JAYKJI010000192.1:0-4037 GCA_035285405.1 Snowella sp.
CTTTTTCATCGTGATTCCGTCCAATTCCATGTGGAGCATTTTCTTGATTACCCCCTGAACGGTTACCTCTAATTGAAACAATCTGGCAGATTAAACTTCCGTTATCAGTTATCTACCAGTTTCCGACTATTGAAACATTTGCTAAATTTTTAGAAACACCAGAATTTACCAGTGAATACTATTCCTTAATACCACTTCAAACAAAAGGAAATAATATACCCTTGTTTGGGATCCATGATGACCAATACAAATGGCTACTTCAGTATCTAGGTAATGAACAACCTTTTTATTTCCTTCATTATGGATTAGCCGCTAAAAAAAATGATAGTGATGCCAGAGGCAATTTTTCTGTCGAAGAATTGGCAACTCATTATTGTCAAGAAATTGAAAGATTTTATTCCGAAGGGCCTTATCAATTAATTGGTTATTGTGGCGGTGGTCTTATTGCCTATGAAATTGCCCGACAATTAGTGGAAAAAGGTAAATCAGTAAAATTATTAGTAATGTGTGAGAGTTATCCAGGCGGTCTTTGGAAAAAACTTTCTTTATATCAAGCAATTCTTTTCTTTATTAGACTAAGCTGGCCAGACAAAAAGATAAGAATAACAAACATTTTTTTTAATAAAAACACTATTTTTAAGGATTTAACTCGCAAAACCCCTTCTTTTTATCACTCTTTTGAACCAAGTTTTTATCAAGGAAGTGTTATTTTCTTTGAAGCTTTAAATAAATATGCTGATCGAATTTGCTATCTAAATGCATCCGCAGAGAATTGGAGACAATTAATTAAAGGAAAATTCGATATTTATAAAATTCCTGGCGATCACATTAGTATTTTAAATGACCCGGACAACGCAAAAATAGTAGCTAATATTTTAAAGCCACGGCTCTCTGGGAATGATGGTGATAAGAAAAACTAATGATGGTGTTCTTAATCTATGGACGGGAGACTTTCTAATATAGCTACAAATGGTGTTTCAAAAATTTGATCCACAGGTTCACAACACTACCGAATTTTTTTACAGGGATTTTTAACGGCGATCACCTTTGCCAAGGAGAAGCTAAGCTCGGATTTCCCCGCATGAATAATGACGAACAATTTATGCTCACTTTAAATCAGTATTTACGCTCCTGGGGTTCAAAACGGTTGATCACCACCGGCATATAATCTATCTTAATGCCTGTCTCTGCGTAGGCTGCTAGGGTGTGTTGTAAAAATTGACTATCATTGCGCTCGGTAAAATCTTCCCTGGCATGGGAACCGCGACTTTCTTCCCGTTTTAGGGCTGAGGTTAAAATTAATTCCCCTACAACCATAATATTTTGCAATTCCAAAGCCTCAATTAATTCCGTATTCCAATAGGGTTGTTTATCATCTAAATAAATTTGGCTATACTTGGCTTTTAAGGCTTGAATCTGTTGTAATCCTTCCTCCATCAGCGATCGCGTTCGGAAGACTCCACAATGCTCGGTCATGCAATCTTGAAATTCTTCCCGTAATTGGTTAATTCTCAACGAACCGGATTGCTCTAACAAGGCTTGTATGGTGGACTGGGCCTCGGAAAGATACTGTTGAGCATCAAAATTGGGTAAGGAACGGGTTTTCACATATTCCGCTAAACTGCGCCCTGTACGACGACCATAAACCACACATTCCAACAGGGAATTACTTCCCAGACGATTGCCGCCATGCACCGAAACACAGGCACATTCCCCCGCCGCAAAAAAGCCTTCGGTTAAACTCTGGGCATTACGTCGCACTCGACCATCGGTATTGACGGGAATTCCCCCCATACAATAATGTACGGTTGGCCGAACTGGCATGGGTTCATTGACAGCATCAATCCCTAACAAGCGATGAGCCTCTTCCCAACAGAACGGAATACGACTCATGATTTTTTCTCGGCCTAAATGACGTAAATCCAAATAGATAAAAGGGCCACCAGCACTACCATCCAAATTCACCCCTCGACCAGCACGGATTTCCTTAGTAATGGCACGGGAGGTAATATCACGGGGAGCCAATTCCATACGACTAGGGGCATAGTCTTCCATGAAACGTTTCCCTTCACTATTGATCAAATAGGCTCCTTCTCCCCGTACTGCTTCGGAAATCAAGACCCCCACTGGGTATAATCCCGTCGGATGAAACTGCACAAATTCCATATCTTCTAGGGGAATTCCGGCGATCGCCGCCATCGCTAAACCATCCCCTGTGGAAGCATAGTCGTTAGAAGTGGTATTATAAACGCGCCCATAGCCCCCCGTTGCAAACATAATCGCCTTAGCCCTAACCACTTCAATCACCCCCGATTGAATCTGGTACATAATCAGTCCTTTTGCTTCCCCCTCCTCATAGATAAGCCGCATCACGTACCACTCATCATGGATAATGACACCGTTGTGACGCAGATTATTGACTAATTCGTGCAGAATGGCATGACCAGTTTTATCGGCAGCATAGCAAGTTCGTTTAAAGGAATGACCGCCAAAGGCCCTTTGAGCAATCCTGCCATCTGGTAAGCGGGAAAACAGTACTCCCATATGTTCTAAATCAATAATGACATCGGCGGCTTCTTTGGTTAGAATTTCTACGGCATCCTGATCGGCCAAATAATCCGAACCCTTAACCGTATCAAAGGCATGGGCTTCCCAAGTATCTTCTGCATCGACATTTTGGAGGGTTGCAGCGATGCCTCCCTGGGCCGCGACGGAATGGGAACGAATGGGATGGGTTTTAGCTACGAGGGCAACAGAGGTGTCAGGGTTCAGACGTTTGATTTCTAGGGCAGCGCGACAGCCAGCTAATCCACCACCGATAATAACGACATCGTATTCGAGCATTGGGATTTAGAACAATTTTTGAATTGGGCTTGAGGGTTATTCCTAATCGTGCCTGACAACGGGGCGAAAGGGCTGAATTTTAAGATATTTTTCCATTCTCTACTCTTTTTGCTAGGTTTAACGTACTTGTCCATGGATACTAGGGCGATCGCTGTTCGGAACCTGTACCTTTAAATACTTACGTATTGAAATAGAGGGCTCGATTAGCCCCGCCCGATTTAATTTTTTGTTATCTTGAACAAATGCTAGTCTTCACACGAACTTACAGGAGAGTAAAACCCATGTCAGAAGAGAGATTAGACCGTATTGAAGCCTTGCTCGAAAGGGTTGGCCAACTGGCAGAATCCAACACCAAGAACATTGAAGCGTTGAATAACAAGCTTGATAAGCGCATCGAGTCTAACGCTAAAAGTATCGAAGCATTGACCCACAGTATGGCCGAGGAACGGGAACAACGCCGACAAGATCGGGAAATTTTACGCCGCGATCGCGCTCATGTCTTTGAATGGATGGCTAGATTAGCTGCTGCCCAAGCCGATTTTTATGAAAGTCAAGCGGATTATCACAATCATTTAGATCGATTAGAAAATCGTTTAATAGATATTCTGGATCGTTTAGCCCCTAAAAAAGAAGATTAATTTTTAAGCTGATTTTTTCGATGATTATTTAATGTCTAAATATGACAATTATTGCTGCTTTAGGGAGTCGAGAAACTCTCTTAACGTCTTGAAAGAGGAGCAGCTTTGAGAACAACGCTCCAGATCAAGTATTTCGGCTAATTTAACATTGTCGTTAGTGCTATAACGAGGTTTACGATTTTCTCCTTTGGATAACTCAATTAATTTTTCTTTCGGTTTAGTAATTGACTGAGGATTTGGATGGGCTTTTGCTTTTTGACCTCCGATGCTTTTAATAACATTGGGATCAGACCAAAACCAAGCTTCTAATTCTTCAATAGGAATACAAATATGTTTTTCAATTTTGTTGAATTTTATAATACACTTTTCGAGATTTGTTCGTAATTTAGTTTCGTCGTTGAGAGAACCATTTACAGGATTACGATCTAAGTCATGGACGATAATAAAGGCATTACAACCAGCTTGGGATAAAGCAGCCATCTGTTTTGAAAGGTCTTTCTTCAGTTTACCCGAACCACCTGCCCCCCATTTTTTAGTTTGAGTCTTTTCTCCTAA
>JAYKJI010000193.1:0-14463 GCA_035285405.1 Snowella sp.
TCAGATTTCACGCCAGTTATTTATTCCTGTTATTCGCCAATTTATTCTTGACCATCATACACAAACTCCTCCTTACTTCTGTCCCTAGCACATTTTCTTGTTTTTGACAATGCGTAACTCCTAACAATTCAAAATATTTACGGGCGATCGCTTTTTATCTTCACAGTAAGGGGCGATCGCTATTCAAAAAGCCACCCTAAGAAGAGTGGCCTAATAGAGAAACAAGCAAAAATTAAAGCTTGCCCTAGCTTAAAACGTTAACAATCGTAATAGAGCGCAAACTCATAGGGGTGGGGACGCAGACGCATGGGGTTTACTTCATTATCTAGCTTGTACTCAATCCAACTTTCAATAAAGTCAGTGGTAAAGACTCCTGTATCGGTCAAGAAGCCATGATCCTGTTCGAGGGCTTCCAGCGCAGCTTCCAAAGAGCCAGGCGTAGAAGGAATTTTGGCCAACTCTTCAGGGCTGAGATCGTAGATATCTACATCGAGAGGTTCCCCTGGATCAATCTGATTTTTAATGCCATCAATCCCAGCACAAAGCATCGCCGCAAAAGCAAGGTAAGGATTAGACGTGGCATCGGGACAACGGAACTCTAAACGCTTGGCTTTGGGATTCGTTCCCGATAAGGGAATCCGCACAGAAGCAGAACGATTACCCTGGGAATAGGCTAAGTTAACAGGGGCTTCAAAGCCAGGAACCAGACGTTTGTAAGAATTGGTGGTGGGATTCGTTAAAGCCAGAAGAGCAGGAGCGTGTTTGAGGATACCACCAATATACCAGAGAGCCATTTCGCTCAAGCCTGCATATTTATCACCGGCAAAGAGCGGTTGACCGTTTTTCCAAATAGATTGGTGGGTGTGCATCCCCGATCCATTATCGTTGAAAATCGGTTTGGGCATGAAGGTGACGGTTTTGCCATACTTTTTGGCCACATTTTTAATGCAATATTTATAGAGCATTAAGTTATCGGCGGACTTGACCAAGGTGTCAAATTTAATCCCTAATTCGTTTTGGCCACCCGTTGCCACTTCATGGTGATGTTTTTCGATAGGAACCCCGAATTTAGCCATCGTCAATAGCATTTCGGTGCGAATATCTTGAGCGGTATCAGTAGGGGCAACGGGGAAGTAACCTTGTTTGTAACCGGGCTTATAACCGAGGTTTGCTCCACCCTCTTCCCGTCCACTATTCCAGCGGCCTTCAATACTATCGACATAGTAATAGCTGGTATTTTCAGTTTGACCAAAACGAACATCATCCAACAGGAAGAACTCAGCTTCAGGGCCAAAGTAAGCGGTGTCTCCAATACCAGTGCTTTGTAAAAATTCAACGGCTTTAGCGGCGATAGTACGAGGATCGCGGTTATACCATTCTCCAGTACGAGGCTCCTTGATGCTACAGATCATGTGGAGCGTTTTCTCTTGGTAGAATTCATCAATATAAGCCGTTGTCGGATCGGGAACCATGCACATATCCGATTCGTTGATGGCTTTCCAACCACGAATACTAGAACCATCAAAGGGAACTCCCTCTGTAAAGGAATTTTCGTCAATTTGATCGTAGTAGAACGAACAGTGCTGCCAAATACCAGGGGTGTCGATAAATTTTAGGTCAATAATCTGGATGTTTTCATCTTGAATCCATTTCAGGACATCTTGGGGGGTCTGAGGCATGGGTGACTCCTTGATTAAGGTTATCAATATTTTTCTGTCTCAAAACTCTGATCCTAGTAACTGACTTGTTTGACCTTTGTATCTAAATATACAGAAACCATGGGATCAATCTTAATTGACTGTGAAGAATCGGGAATTTCAGACAAGGAATGCGATCGCTGCTATTCTGGAGACAATTAAGTTTAACTAACAGTACAGACGGCAATTCTTGAGTCAACTAACCATTAAGATAACCTGGTTTTGTTATCTAATGTGAAACTAATTTACCCATAGGGGTGTAAATAAACAAAAATGGCTACAACTTCTGATTCTCGTTATAAAAAGCAGAAAGTAAGTTCCTTGTTACTGGCAATGGGAGCAACTTTTTTAACCCTCATTCCCGCCCAAGCTGCCGAAAAGATTTTTTTAACCTATGATCCCTTAAATGTTTCAGTGCGGGTTAGCTCTCTCGAACTCTTTGCTAAAGAGGGAAAAATTGATAAAAATTTAGCGTTTTATCTGCAATTTGCGAGTTCAGAACAAAAACAAGCCTTCCGAGAAGCTTTGACGAAAACAGTGCCCCTATCTCCGGTGGTCATCTCCCGTTTTTTTAATACCAGCATCGGTGAAGATATTCTGACACGTTTAGGAAGAGGCATTACCATTCAAGGCGGCAGAAATGGAAAATATGCTTTAAGAGCCGCTTTTGTTCAGGCAGCCCTTGATCCAAATGGTTTCAGCCTCATTAATGTCCTCAAAAATTTGCCAACGGATATGCAGCTTCAAGGGCCACTGCTGTTGGGATTTGCTAGGGAAGCCACCCTGTTTGTGGATGCGACAGAAACATTAATTACTGAGTTTCGTAAGCTTACGGCAGAGGAAGCGGCAACCGATCCTCGTGTAGATTATTCTCAGTTGCCCGATCTGCGTCGAGCTGGCCCCTATCAGTTGACAAAACAGGTCTGGAACTTGACTGATGCCAGTCGTAATCGTTCCTTATATGTTGATGTTTATATTCCCCAAAACTTGAGAGAAGGAAAAACACCTGTAATCGTTTTTTCTCATGGATTAGCTTCTCGACCAGAGGATTACGCGCAGGGTTTGGAACGCTTGGCTTCCTATGGTTTTGTGGTGGTGGCTCCTCAGCATCCTGGTAGTGATAGCATTTGGGCCAAGGAAGTTTTAGAGGGCTATCATCGAGATGCCTTTGATCTGAATGATTTTATCAACCGCCCTAAAGATATTAGTTTTGTTATTGATGAGTTAGAACGACGCAATGCTTCTCAGTTTCAAAATAGGCTGGATTTACAAAACGTGGGCATGGGCGGCCATTCCTTTGGTGGTTATACCGCTTTGGCGATCGCGGGTGCAGAAATTGATTTCGATCATCTTAAAAGAGAGTGCGAGCGACTGTATAGCGGTGTTGATGTTGCCCTGTTATTAGAATGTCGTGCCTTAGATTTGCCTAGGCAGTCCTATCCTTTTCGAGATAAGCGGGTGACGGCGGTATTTGCGGCGAATCCTGTCAATCGCGGTATTTTTGGGCCAAAAGGACTCAGCAAAATTACGATTCCCACTATGCTTGGTTCCGGTAGTTATGATCCTGCAACGCCCCCTGCTTTAGAACAAGCTGCTTCTTTTACCTGGTTGGGAAGTCCTCAGAAATATTGGGCGATGGTAGAAGGTCAGGCCCATGTCAATTTTTCGGAATTGGATGCAGGTCTGAGTAAGAGCATTGAATCTTTAACGCAATTAACTTTACCTAGCCAAGATCTGATCATAGATTATGCTTCTTCTATTCAAATTCCCTTTTTTGAAATTTATCTCAATCAAAATGAAAAGTTTCGTCCCTATTTACAATCTGCCTATGCGGAATATCTGAGTCAAGGTGAAGAGTTTAAATTGAATTTTATCAGTCAGGCTTCTGTCTCGAAGTTAATTGATGCGATTGAAAACTTTAAGCGGGAAAATGGTATCTCTTCTGTCAAGTAAGCACAAAAAAACCACAAAACACCAGTTCTCTTGATAGCTAGTTTGAGTAATTTAGGATAGGATAAAGTATCTAAAAAGTGGATCGGGTAAATTCTATTTATGAACCGAGACTTTCAACCACAATTGCAAAAATTGATTCGGTGGGATGGGCGATCTGGCCAGATCCAAACACTCCTGATGGTTAGTTTTTGGGCGATCGCGGGTGGAGTTATCGGGCTGCCGGTGCAAGCTTTACCCAAATCATCCTTACCAATACCTAGCCAAATTGCCGTTAATCCAGAGGATGTCGTTGTGAGTGGGGAGAAAGGGAACTATGTCGTGCGTTTGTTCGTAAATAGTTCTAAGGAAAATGTATGGAAAATCCTGACTGGCTATACCGAATTATCCCGTTTTATGCCGGATGTGATCTCTAGTAAAGTCATTGAAAGTAAAGGAAGCCAAAAAATACTCGATCAGGTCTATTCTAGTGCTTATACTTTAGGCTTAAAGGCAAAAGTACGATTACAGGTGACAGAATCCTATCTCAAAGGACTGAATATTGAACTGGTTAAAGCCGATTACTTAAGAAGTTTTCACGGCACCTGGACAATTGAAAAAGCACCCAATCGCCCTAAACAGTTACTTCTCACCCATGCCATTAAAATAGATCCCAAAATTGATTTTGGTAAAGATATTTTCTATCAATTTTATCGAGAGGGATTAGAAGAAACGATGATTCGTTTAAAAAAGGAAATTGAATCCGGTTCCTAGTTCATCATTTATCGCGCCAAAAAACGAGGCGATCGCTCAGGGATTGAATACGGGTACCAGGATAATAAAAGGAGAGAATTTTTTCCGGCGACCAACCCAACTGGGCTAATTTATAGGAACCAAATTGACTCATCCCCACTCCATGGCCTAAGCCACCACCGACAAAGGTAAACCCTAGTAATTTCTGATTTTTATCGTAGATAGGATCAACGTAAAATAGGGTACTACGGGGAGGGGAAAAAGCGCTGCGGGCTTCATTTTTGGTTAATTCAATTATGCCCTTATCCGTCGTTACCTGGAGGATCAAAACTCGTCCTGACGGCGATCTCTTGGTGATTTGGAGATCTTGGATGGTCGTAAAATCTGCGAGAGGATGCTGACGTTTTTTCAGATAAGTATGCAGATCCTGATTGAGATCATCTAGTTTCGCTTGAATACGCCACCGAAAAACCGATCTTCCCGTCTCATTAAAACCGTCTTTGAGACCAATAAATTTACGAAATTCCGCTTCATTTTCGAGGGAGTTTTGAGCTAGATTCCAAACTTGTTGGGGAGAATCAATCAAGATTCGTAAATAGGGACGTTCGGCTCCGTTCCAAACATCGCTAAATTTAGCCGTTATGCCCCCAGTTGTTGAAGAATAGAGGGCATCCACCAACTCGTCATTGTAGGTCAGGACTAAGCCCTTGGTTTCCGAGATGGCTCGATCCGCCTGAATATTGGTATCTTTTAAACCGAAATAAACCTGACAATGGGTGGTAGCGCAAAGTTCGTAATTATCTGCCTCAAAACGTCGTAGATTTCGTAGGGCATAGGTACGAGCAATAATAGTTTGGGCCTTAGCTGCATTTTCCGGTGCATTTGGGCCAATTTCGTGGGGAACAACTCCGCGTAGGTAGGTTTCGAGAGGCACGTTATTGACCAGGGTATAGTCCCCATAGGCATTCGTCTGTAACTTTAAACTGCCGCCATAGAGTTGAGCCCGTTTTTTTCCCTCCGTCACCTGAATCAGATTGGTGGGGGTTGTGACTTCTAGATCGTTGGTGACATAGGACTTGCCATTTACATTCAAAACCGCTTGGGGTTTAATCCGCACGACCTCACTGGCAAGATAGGGGACTTGATAACCCTTCTCCCGTAAACTTTGCAATAACCACCGTCTTACTAAAGGACTACTATAAACGTCTCGTTTTGCCCAGACTTGCCAGCGATCAGGCTGGGTAATTTCGACGGGAATCCCCAAAGCTCGCCACTGATTCGCACTGTCTTCGGCGGTTTCAAAGGTGGCATGATCACTTAAAACCAGTCGTTCCTCTAAAAATGGGGTCGATAAATTGGTCTCAGTGATCGCCAACTGAGCCTGTTTCCCTTCAATTGTCTGACGTTGGCCCCGTTCGTCCAGAAACCGAATCGTTAAAATTTCTCCTTTAGGGCCTTTTAAGCTCAATTGATCTTTATTTTCATCACCAAATCGCTGAATAATCCCCACTTTAAGGTCAATATCCTTGGCCTGAGACGGTGACATTGACAAACCTAACCCTGTGAGAGACATTAGAGCAAGGCTAAACAAGGGTAAGTAACAGCTAATGGAATTTTGGCGGACAAAAATTGACATGGATAGATAATGGGGATAGACAGAGGGAAAGCCAAAAAGCTTAAAAAATTATTAAAAGATTATTAGAAGTTATATCAAAAATAGGGACAAGAACATAGTTCTGAATCTTGTTTCTAGCTCTGATCGATAGACTGAAATGATCATTTCGCTTTCCAGCATTAGATTACAAAAGACAGAGAGATGGGTTTTATAATTTTAAGCCAAGTTATACAGTTAAATCGTTAGAATTATCAATAAATAGGGCAAGCTTGACCTCGAACCTTGAATCATCTCTGTTTTTTGCAGAGGAAAAGCTGTCTTGTTTTTCACCAATGACCCTGAGTGCTGACCGTCGATTATTCATAAATCCTCTTGCTTTCCTCAAAACCTGTGATTTTAAAGCTCCGCCGGATTGTTCACTCCCTGATCCCCTTAAGGAAATTAGGTTCATTGCCAATGTTTAACCGAGTTCCCAAAGAGCGTCTGACCAGTGGCTTGGTGATCATCTATTTGGGGTTAGGCAGTATGGGGGTAATCGGTGGTCTGCGCCAGACAGGCTATCTCGCTTTTTTAGAGTTACTCGCCTATGATTCCTTAGTGCAAATTCACCCAATTCGTCCACCCGATCCCCGTCTGTTAGTGGTCGGGATCAATGACGAGGATATTAAACGTCAAAAGCATTGGCCTCTTAGTGATGAGGTCGTTGCCAAAACCTTAACAATATTGAATCGTTATCGTCCCAAGGTCATTGCCTTAGATCTTTTTCGGGATGTTCCCCATCCTCCAGAGCACGAGAACTTAAGACAAGCCTTAAAAGCAAAGAATATCATTGTGGTGAATCAATTACCTAGTTCTGATGGGCCAGGTGTTGCGGCTCCGCCCGAAGTCCCCCCTGATCGTATCGGCTTTAGTGATTTTTTAATTGACTCCGATAATATTATTCGACGGGAGTTAATGGCTGTTGCGACCCGCGATCGCCGTCAGTTTTTTCTTTCCTTAGGACTTCAGGCCAGTCGTCATTATCTCGGTCTGCAAAAATTCCCGCTAAAACTTACCCCAGAATCTCTGCAATTAGGAAAGATTAATTTTCCTCGTTTACAGGTTAATTCGGGAGGCTATCACCTGCCGGATTCAGAGGTATTGGGATGGCAAATTCTCTTGCAATATCGCTCTAGGGAAGTAGCCCACCAGGTAACTCTCACGGATGTGCTACAGGAACGTCTCGATCCCCGGTGGCTGAAAGATAAAGTGGTTCTGATTGGGGTGACGGCTCCCAGTGAAAAAGATACTTTTCCCACTCCCTATAGTGCAATTCAAACCCGTAATTTTGAAATGCCAGGGGTAATTATTCATGGTCAAATTATTAGTCAAATTTTGAGTATTGCTTTGGATCAACAACCGTTACCCTGGTTTTGGTCTCCTTGGCAAGAATGGCTATGGCTCGGTTTTTGGTCAGTACTGGGAAGTGTCTTGGTTTGGCAATTGCAGCGTCCACTCTATCTCATGGGAACGTTAGCGATCGCGATCATGAGCCTATGGGGAATCACTTGGCTACTATTTATTCAAGCGGGTTGGATTCCCCTAGTACCGCCTCTTTTGGGATTGTTGCTCAGTGCGACCATGACTCTAGGTTATCGGGTAATTTACCAAACTTACCACGACACTCTCACGGGACTCTCTAACCGTCGCTTTTTCCTTAAACTTTTACAGAAGCCTCACCCCCAACTGTCCGATTCAGTGTCGTCGCTACGTGCTGTCCTCTTCATGGACCTTGATCGGTTTCAATTGGTTAATGATGGTTTAGGACACAGTATCGGGGATCATATTTTAGTCTTGACTGCTCAACGACTCAACCAGGTTTTACAGGGAACGCACCATCAACTAGCGAGGGTCGGTGGGGATGAATTTGCAATCTGCTTATCTCGTCTCACTCATTGTGATCAGGCCCTGGATATTGTTAATCGCATCCATCAGGAATTTAGTCAGCCGTTTATCTGCAATGAAGAGGAAATTTTTCTAACCGTTAGTATTGGTTTAGTCTTTGATCCGGAACATAAGCAACATTCGGCCAAAGAACTGCTGCGTTATGCGGATATCGCCATGTATCGGGCCAAAGAACTAGGGAAAGATTGTCATGCTCTTTATTTTCCAGGCATGGATCAGGAAACCAATCAGCGTTGGACGATGGAAATGGATCTCCGCAAAGCCTTTCAGCATGAAGAATTTGAACTGTATTACCAACCCATTGTCTCCCTCCTCGATCTCAAAATCATTGGCTTTGAGGCTCTCATTCGTTGGAATTCTCCTGTCAGAGGTTTAGTTTCCCCCGGAGACTTTATTCCCCTCGCCGAAGATAATGGTCTAATTATTGCCCTGGGTCACTGGATTCTCAAGGAAGCTTGTCAGCAAATTCAAAGTTGGCGGCAAAAATTTCCTGAAATCCCCTATCTAATGATGAGTATTAATTTATCTGGTCGTCAATTTTCCCAACCTAATTTACTCAAAGATATTCAACAACTTTTCCATGAACTGAAACTCACTGGCCAAAATATTAAACTAGAAATTACGGAAAGTAGTGTTATCGATAATATAGAGCAAGTGCTAACAGTACTCCAAGAACTGAAAAATTTGGGGTTACAATTAAGTATTGATGATTTTGGGACAGGCTATTCTTCTCTCAACTATCTGTATCGCTTTCCCCTGGATACCCTCAAAATTGATAAATCATTCATTGATAAGATTAGTGACAATGGCAATTCGGATGAACAAAAACGGTATATTCAATTAGTGAAGACGATCATCACTTTAGGTCATAATCTCAGTATGGATATTGTGGCTGAAGGGATTGAAACACTTGAACAAGCAGAGATTTTGAGGATGTTGAAGTGTGAGTATGGTCAAGGCTATTTTTTTTCCAAACCTCTTAATCAATTGTCAGCAACTCAGCTATTAGAAGATTCTATTAATAAAAAAGATCGTCTTCCAGAATAATTTTCTAAGCATGAAATGGAAATTGTAAATATGGCGAAAGCGTCTAAACCCTCCAAGCCTTATGTTCCTAAAAAGATAATGTATGTTACATTGCTACTTATTTTTAGTTCAAGTGCCGTCGGTTTAATGGCGGATCTGGAAACACTTTATTGGGTAAAAACTTATACCCTTTTGTTAATTTTGCAAGGCGGCTTTTTTCTTATTTATAGAAGTTTTTATGCTCTGCCAAGCCGCCGCCATTTTAAAGTGAAGCTCCCGTTTAAGTAATTTGAAAAAGCCGTTATTTATGAGCAGCACGATAGAAAGGTTTTTTCACGATTTTCCCTGGATAAACTTTTTCTCGAATTTCTACTCCAACCGTCTGGCCAAGTTTACTAAATTCTGGGGGGACATAGGCTAGGGCGACCGCCTTTTCGAGGGTGGGGGAAAACGTGCCACTGGTGACTTTGCCAACGACTTGCCCATTGACTTTGACCGGATAGTCATGGCGAGCAATATGACGACCTTCCATTTCAAGGGCCACTAAACGTTTTTTTACGCCTTGCTGTTTTTGTTCTTCTAAGACCTTACGCCCGATAAAATCACCTTTACTATCCAGATGAACTAACCAGGCTAATCCGGCCTCTAGGGGGGTAGTATTATCGTCAATATCCTGACCGTAGAGACACATGGCCGCTTCTAGTCTTAACGTATCTCTTGCCCCTAATCCACAGGGAATCACTCCCAGACCAAACAGCGATCGCCATAAATCTTCCCCTAGTTCTGCCGAAAGCATAATTTCAAAACCATCTTCACCGGTGTAACCTGTGCGAGCAATAAATACACTTTCTTCGTATAGAGTGGCTTCTAAATGGCCAAAGGCCGGTACATTAGTGAGATCCGTTTTCAGCAAAGATTGCAAAGTACTGACCGCTTTTGGCCCCTGAAGCGCGATTAACACCTTTTCATCGGATTGATCTTGAAAGTCAATTGTGGTTGTATCTAAATGAGCCAGTAACCAGTTTTTATCCTTATCTCTTGTTCCCGCATTGACAATGACTGTCACCCTTTGATCGCCGTCGTCTGTTTGTCCTTGGTCATAGATGATAATGTCATCAATAATGCCACCCTGTTCATTGAGTAGGACGGTATATTGGGCCCGACCTGGGGTTAAACGATTTAAGTCGGAAGGGACAAGTTGATCTAACGCCTGTAAGACAGATTTTCCCGTCAGCAAGAATTTACCCATGTGAGAAATATCAAACATGCCTACACTAGAACGAACGGCGGTATGTTCCTGTTTGAGTCCCGTAAATTGAACCGGCATTTCCCAGCCAGAAAATTCAGTAAATTTGGCCTTTTGGACTTGAATCAGGGAAAATAGAGGAGTACGCGCTAAGGAGGAGGATGAATGAGCCACAGTGGTTGTCAGAGTTGGAAGGTAAGGTTTACGCTAAATTGTTTTTTAGTTTAACCTATCTGACCAAGATGGAAGGCTCACTTTTGAGGGATCTATATTTTTTGCTGATCCTGAAATAAATCTAAAGAATCATCAAACTTGTACAAATTAAACACCCTAAGCAGGAAAGACTTGGTTAAAATCTGTCGGTATTGACAGTCTGTCAATATTGGAACGATCAGATTAACTTATTCGCCATGACCGAATCCACGCTTCAACGCCCTATCGAACCCGATTCTTCCCTCATTCAGACCTGGATGCGTCGTTTGGTTTGGAAAATCGCGATCGCCACTTTATTTTTGATGGCTGTCGGCAGTGCTACCAGGGTAATGAATGCAGGGTTAGCCTGTCCTGATTGGCCCCTTTGTTATGGCCAATGGCTACCTCGACAACAGATGAATCTTCAGGTCTTTTTGGAATGGTTCCATCGTTTGGATGCGGCCTTGATTGGTTTAAGCACTTTGGCTTTTGTCGGTTTAAGTTTCTGGTTTCGCCAGTCTCTACCGCGTTGGCTTCCCTGGGCTGCCCTGGCTTCTTTAGGATTAATTCTCTTTCAAGGTGTATTGGGAGGATTAACGGTTATTCAACTGTTGCGCTTCGATATTGTGACGGCTCATTTAGGCACAGCCCTGCTTTTCTTTTGCACTCTGATTACGATTGCGTTAAATTTAATGCCTCGTCAGTATTATGGCAATGCTGGACGATTAGGTTATCTGGGGGCGATCGCCACGGTGTTGGTCTATGTTCAATGTTTATTAGGAGGCTTAGTGGGTTCTCGTTGGGCGGCTCATCAATGTTTAAATGTGGCTCTCACTCAGTTTTGTCAGGTCATGAATAGTCACCTGATGGGCGTGGTTCCGGCTACCCTCGCTGTATTAATGACAGCTTTTTATACCTGGCGCGCACCGGCCTTAGGTTCGGGATTACGTCCTCTGGCCAAAGCGGCGATCGCCTTACTCCTGCTGCAAATTCTGCTAGGGGTAGCAACATTACGGTTACATTTACAGGTCGAACCCCTGACTGTTGCTCACCATACGATTGGAGCTACTCTTTTAGGGACAATGGTGGCCTTTACCGTGCTGGCTTTGCGGGATCAAACCTCCGTTGCTCAAACTATTCAGCCCTCTGAAGGCCAAGCCGACAGCGATCGCCTCAACTTTGTCTAGTTATTTTGACTGCCTCAACTCTTTCTCCTCAGACTGCGATTTTACCGATTTCCGCTATCCCTTAATACTTCACGATTGACAATGGTTACTATCACAAAAATTGAACGTCATCACGCCAATTTCCCCGCAGTTCTGAAAAGCTATTATCAATTAACGAAGCCTCGCATTATTCCTTTGCTCCTGATTACTACGGCGGCGGCCATGTGGATTGCCTCGGAAGGACGAGTGGATCTTTTAAAACTGTTTATCACCCTCATTGGTGGAACCTTGGCGGCGGCCTCAGCCCAAACTTTAAATTGTGTTTATGACCAAGATATTGACTACGAAATGTTACGCACCAGGGAACGTCCGATTCCGGCTGGTCGTGTTAAACCTCGTCATGCTCTGATTTTTGCCTTCATTTTAGGAATCGTTTCCTTTAGCCTATTTGCGGTTTTTGTCAATCTCTTGAGCGGTTGTTTAGCAATGTCGGGCATCGTGTTTTATCTGCTCATCTATACCCATTTTTTAAAACGCCATACGACCCAGAATATTGTTATTGGGGGGGCGGCTGGTTCCATTCCTCCCTTGGTCGGTTGGGCTGCGGTTACTGGCGATCTGAGCTTAACACCTTGGTTATTATTCGCTATTATTTTTCTTTGGACTCCTCCTCATTTTTGGGCTTTAGCATTGATGATTAAGGATGATTACGCTCAGGTTAATGTGCCCATGTTACCTGTCATTGAAGGCGAGGAAGCAACGGTCAAACAGATCTGGATCTATACCCTCCTAGTCGTTCCCTTAACCTTGCTGTTAGTTTATCCCCTGCATAGTTGTGGCTGGTTCTATGGGGCGATCGCTGTTATTTTAGGATGGCAATTTATCGTTAAAGCTTGGGAATTAAAACAGGCCCCTACGGATAAAATGGTCGCTCGTTCTCTATTTAAGTTTTCCATTCTTTATCTGATGTTATTGTGTTTAGCGATGGTGATTGATAGCTTACCGATTATTCAGACATTAAGCATCAAACTAATGAGTGATTGGCCGCTGTAATTATTGTCTATGAACTCATTACTAGATCTACCGGCGATCGCCAAAATCGGACTATTTTTATTAATTTGGTTTTTGGCTTGGTTGCCCTTAGCTATTCCTCTGGCTTACCGTTTACAGTGGCATCCTCTTCAGGAAACAACCCCCCAACAAAAATTACCCCTAGTTGCTTCCCTGTATCTGATTTTTCCACCCTTGCTTTGGTTACTATTACATAGCCAAAATATTGCCTTGGCTGACTATGGCATCCTCTGGAATCGTGAACTAGCAATCTCCCTACTCCTGGGATTAGGCTTAGGCATGGGAGGACTAGCCCTAACCTTTGGACTGGAAACCTGGGGCGGTTGGGTCGGATGGAAAACTCACCATTGGAGTCAGGCCCTTAAACTATCCTTTCCCCTGCTACTACTGGGACTCTGGATCGGATGGACTGAGGAACTGATCTTTCGAGGCATTTTTCAGACCGAACTTCAAAAAGACTATGGTGTGGGCCTGGCCGCCGCGATCGCTAGTTTGATCTTTGCCCTGCTGCATCTGATCTGGGAACGAAAAAACACCGTTCCCCAATTACCAGGTCTTTGGTTAATGGGCATGATCCTAGTGGAAGCCAGAATACTCAACGGTGGTAGTTTAGGCCTAGCTTGGGGACTCCATGCTGCCTGGATTTGGGGTTTAGCTTCCCTTGATGCAGCCGATTTATTGCGCTATCCTGATTCTTCCCCAGATTGGATGGTAGGCATTGGCAAATATCCCCTGGCGGGTTTAGGAGGTATTGTCTGTCTCTTGGTAACGGGTTGGGTGCTGTGGCAAGGCAAACAATGGTTTTATCTTTAAAAAACGCAGAAAATCGACCAAAAGAGGGGTAATGACGTTAAAACAAGGGTCGATGCGTGCAACGCAAATTTACCGATACAATAGTTAATGACAAATCTTAGCAAATCATCTCTGACTCAACCCACATGGGAGAAACTATCACCCTTTTGTCCAAGCGCGAAATTGAAAAGATGCGACAAGCTGGCCAGTTGGCCGCCAAACTATTAGATCATCTTGCCCCGATGGTGCAGCCGGGAGTTAGTACCCAGACCCTCAATGATGAAGCTGAACGCTGGACGATCGCTCATGGAGCCAAAAGTGCGCCTCTGGGCTATAACGGTTTTCCCAAGTCAATTTGTACAAGTGTGAATGAGGTTATTTGTCACGGTATTCCTAGTCCGAAACAAATCCTTAAGGATGGAGACATTATCAACATTGATGTCACCCCCATTCTAGATGGCTATCATGGCGATACCTCCCGTACTTTTCTGGTAGGAACGCCTTCCCCCACCGCCCAAAAATTAGTGGCCGTGACAGAAGAATGTTTGCAGCTTGGCATTGCAGCAGCGAGACCGGGCGGCAAAATGGGCGATATTGGAGCTGCAATTCAGGAATATGCAGAAGGTCACGGATTTTCAGTGGTCAGGGATTTTGTCGGTCATGGTATTAGCCATATTTTTCACACGCCGCCCCAGGTTCCTCATTTTGGGGTGCGAGGGAAGGGGCGCAAATTACGTCCGGGTATGGTTTTTACCATTGAGCCGATGATCAATGAAGGAACCTATGAACATTTGCTGTTAGCCGATGGTTGGACAGCCATTACCAAGGATCGCAAACTTTCCGCTCAGTTTGAACATACGATCGCCATTACCGAAGATGGCGTTGAAATCCTAACGCTTGCTTAAGATTTAGGAGTTACGCATTGTCAAAAACAAGAAAATGTGCTAGGGACAGAAGTAAGGAGGAGTTTGTGTATGATGGTCAAGAATAAATTGGCGAATAACAGGAATAAATAACTGGCGTGAAATCTGA
>JAYKJI010000194.1:0-10640 GCA_035285405.1 Snowella sp.
TCAGATTTCACGCCAGTTATTTATTCCTGTTATTCGCCAATTTATTCTTGACCATCATACACAAACTCCTCCTTACTTCTGTCCCTAGCACATTTTCTTGTTTTTGACAATGCGTAACTCCTAACAACTACTTTTTCATCGTGATTCCGTCCAATTCCATGTGGAGCATTTTCTTGATTACCCCCTGAACGGTTACAATCTTTTAGGCAAAGTCTAGGTTCGTCACAAGGCTAAAGTTTTTGAACAAATTCAAAGCCAATCTCCTACCAAAATATAGGCGGCCCAATAGAAAGGGTGTTTGTACCACCGATTCTGAAGTAGGGCTAATTGAGCTTGGCGGAGAGCCTCCGCTTTACTGACATTTTGGGTTGCTAATTGTTGATAGAATCGTGCCATAAATTGAGCCGTTGTTTCATCATTAATCGACCAGAGAGTTGCCATTGTGCTTTTAGCTCCCGATCGCACCGCCATCCCTGCCAATCCTAGAGCCGCTCGTTGATCGCCGACGGCAGTTTCACAGGCACTTAAAACCAATAATTCCAATCCCGTTTCTCCTGTTGGGTTGCTGACTTTAAGAAGAGCAGCTAAATCATTGATATTGAGCGGTTGCGTCCAGGTATCAACAAAGGTTTCCTGTAATTGGGAACTAAAGCGTCCGTGAGTAGCAAGATGAACAATCCCACTGGCTTCGTAGGTTAATTTCTGTTTTAACGCTTCAGGCGTAAAGGCTTGATTGAGTAAGGGCGAGATTTCCACCTGGGATTGAACGGCTTCTAGTTCCTGATTAACATAGGCTAGGGGAGCAAAGCCAGGGCGATCATTATCTTCAGTGATGCCAGCAAAAAGAGTATGTAAATTAGCCCATTTGATGGCGGTGGGATTCAATAACTGTAGTCCGGGTGTCACCGCAATCCGATATTGTTCCAGCAAAAATTGTTGGCCATTGTAAAGGGCCGCGAGGGGAATGTTGCGGAGGGAGCCATCGGGAACAAAAACAAGGGTTTTTAGTTGCTTTTGAGCTTTTAAGGTGGCTTCTAGGGGACGAATTAAGGCGTTGTAAAGCTCCTTCGCTGGGCCATAAAAATCTCGACGACTGCGAATAACAATAGTTTGACGGAATTGGGCGATCGCCTTTTCTAGGGTAGGGGCAGTAATGGCTGTATTAAAAATCTGGAGCGGTTGCTGAGGCAGACTGAGGATGAGGGCTAAACGGTTCGGTAAAATCAGAGGATAGATAATCGCTGCATCTGGGTCAATATTCTCAATCATCTCAGTCTTTTTAGTTAAACAAACGGCCCGAAAAAAGTTATTCAGTTCCTCAATTTGCAATGACTCAATTTGATTTCGTGCTAACTGTAAATCTGTCTGGGAAACAGTATTTTGAGCATTGGGAGTTAATAGAAGACTAATTAGTTGACGATAAAGACGATCAATATTTTTTTGAAAAGTTAAACGAAATTCTGGATTGCCAGCTAAATCCTGAGTAATACTTTTGACGGTTTCTACGGCTCCTAAATAAGAATTTAAGGCCAATTCCCGTTTTCCCTGTTGTTCTTCAATGCGGGCCAATTGCCATTGCCAAAGATAGGTCAATTCTGGGGCATTCAAAGCCTGGGATTGGATAAGTGCATCTTTTGTTAAGGATTGGGCAATCTGCCATTGTTGAGTTTGTTCATAGATTTGTCCCAAAGTTCCGATGCTGTAGATTTCTCCCCGTTGATCGGCGATCGCTCTGGCTTGCTGTTGTAACTGGGCCAGGGATTGAGCTATTTCTTTCCAAGTCGGCAGTTCAGGATGATTCGGTTGTTGCTGTTTCCAATCGATCAGTTGGCTATACCAGTTGATTTGAGCATAGATCTGTTCATGACCGAGGGGCAAAGCCTTTAAATTTTGACTGAGTACAGGTAATAATTGTTGGGCTTCCTTTTCCCGATTCAGCGAGCGCCATAGGGTTAATTGGGCTAATTGGGTTTGAACCGTTAGCAGTGGAGAGCCTTGACCGACTTTTTCATACCAAGTGAGAGCGATTAACGGCTCCTGATTGCTCTGGAATAATTGTCCTAACTGAAAAGCGATCGCCCCTTTTTCTGCGGTGGTGCTTGCTTCTGTCCAAAGGGTTTCTAAAATGCGCTGTGCTCCTCCCCATTGACCTAAATTGCGGAGCGCGATCGCCAAGGATAACCAGCCCTGACTTAATACAGAATTAGATTGGCTGGATAAGGCCAAAAGACTTTGGTTAAGTTCTTCAATTGATAAAGTCTGACAATTGGACTCAGGAACATCCAGGGTTTTTAGCAGGTGTTGACAGGCGGCTGGATAGAGTCCCAGAGCCATTAAGGCCTTTCCCTGATTAATTTGACTACGAAGTCTTAGGGTTTGATCGGCAGTGGATCGCTGACTAGCTTCTTTCCAACTTGCTAAAGCTGCTTGAGCATTACCCTGAGCCAATTGCAAGGTTCCGGCATTATTAAGTACCTCTGCCCAGATGGTTTGATCCGAGTTTTGAGCCTGGGTGTGGTTTTCAACTAAGACCAGGGCTTGAGCGATCGCGTCCTGAGCAAGACCACCTTGGCCAAGCTGTTGATAGGCTAAGGCCAAATAGCTATAAATGCGACCCGCTTCTAGGGGACGCTCTGCTTTTTGATAGATCGCGACCAAATTTTTCCAGAGGGCGATCGCGGTGGTTAACTGTCCTTCTTGATAGGCCTTTTTGGCGGTGATTTCCAGGGGGCTGACACTTTTAAGGCTGGATTCAAGACTCGCGTCAGTCAAGGTTTCTTGCGGGGGAACATGGGCTAATCCAGGCGGAAGACTTAGCAGGGCCAAAACCCAACAAAAAGACACCGTCACAAGCGTCAGACAACCGTAGGCGAAAAAACGACGGAAACGCATTTTTAACCGGCCACAAGGGGGCCTCGCTCCTTCTTATGGTACGATGAACTTTAGGATAATAAAGAGCATTTGACTGCTACTGTCGAACAAAACTTCCATACTTAAGCCGTAATACCTCTTTTCTATCCTACTTTTTTTGATACAAATCAGTCATGAAACACACGCTTTCTGTTTTAGTTGAAGATGAAGCAGGCGTTTTAACACGCATCGCCGGGTTATTTGCTCGACGAGGATACAATATCGAGAGTTTAGCCGTTGGCCCAGCCGAACAAACTGGCGTTTCCCGAATTACAATGGTTGTCCCTGGTGATGACAGTACCATTGAACAGTTAACCAAGCAACTCTACAAACTGATTAATGTTCTGAAGGTTCAAGACATTACCCAAACTCCCTGTGTAGAGCGGGAGCTAATGTTAGTCAAAGTCAATGCGATCACCGATAGTCGCGCTGAAGTTATTGAGTTAGCCCAGATTTTCCGCGCCCGAATTGTCGATATTTCAGAAGAAACTGTGACAGTGGAGGTGGTTGGCGATCCTGGCAAAATGGTGGCTATTCTGCAAATGCTGGCCAAATTTGGAATTAAAGAAGTGGCTCGTACTGGCAAGATTTCCCTGGTACGAGAGTCGGGCGTTAACACCGAATCTTTAAAACTCAAAAACCTGGACATCAAATTGTGACATAAGCTGTTATTACTTTAAGTGTAAAAAAGATGGGGTAAAAAAACTACTACCTTTGCCTGGCACCGAATGCTAAAATCCTTATTGGGAAAGAGATCTAAGCACATAGTGGCCAGAACAAAGAAAAATCGTTCAAATAAACTATTGCAAATTAAACTGATGACAGCTTACTCCCCCCAAAGTCTTTCCTAAGCAAAGTTGAAAAGTTGGGGGGCAAAAAACGGATTGAGACAAACTAATACGAATTAATAATCGTTTTTCTCGATCTGTAGGCGAATATCATTGAGATCGATATAGCGATCTGTCGCATTTCGTAATTCCCTAGCGATCATTCCTTCGGTAGAAACGACTGTAATATGAGTATTTTTAGAACGTAGTAATTCAATTGCCCGCTCAAAATCGCCATCCCCACTGAATAAAATCACCCGATCATATTGATCAACGGTGTTAAACATATCGACAACAATTTCAATATCGAGGTTGGCTTTTTGGGAATAACGGCCTGAATTATCATCATAATATTCCTTTAAAATTTTAGTTCTAACCGTATAACCTAAACTAATTAGCGCATCCCGAAAGCCTCTTTGATCTTGAGAATCCTTTAAACCTGTGTACCAAAAAGCATTGATTAAATTAACCCCTGGATCGTTAGTAAAATGCTCTAAAACCCGTCTAGGGTCAAAAAACCAACCATTTTTTTGTTGTGCATAAAACATATTATTTCCATCTACAAAAATGGAAAGACGTTCCTTAAGATAAGGAAAACCGTTACTATTCGTCATAGAAAATTAGACCTAAATTTTTAGATAAAATAAGAAGTAATTTTGAAATTAGAAGTTAAGTTAGAGAATTATGACTAGATTATAAGTTAAGCGTCAGCCATTTAATAAGAGGTAAGTCTTTAATAGATAGTATAAAGATTATAATCCAAGCAGTTCGGAAACTAACCTTTCCAAATTGTACAAGAGGAAGGGGATTCTTGACCAAATCCCCTAGGTCGTCCTCCGTTATTAGGATTTAATCAGATAGGAACACCAATCACTCCAGCCGCCAGGGTACAGTTTTGCCATTGGTAAACCGGCGATCGCCCGTGAAAAAAGATTGACACAGGCTGTCACCCCAGAGCCACAGTAAACAATAATCTCTTCGGCCTTTTCCTGGTCTTGCCAGCGTTGACGTAGGATTTCCGGTGCTTGGCAGTAACCGTCAGGAGTGGTGACTTCCTGCCAGGGTAAACAAATGGCCCCTTCAATATGGCCCGCGATTGGATCAATGGGTTCCCGTTTTCCTTCGTAGCGATCGCGTTCCCGCGAATCCACCAAGACCGTACCAGGGGAATTCAGTTTAGTTTGCATGGTTTCCCAATCTACTAGCCAATCGCTTTGCACAGTGGGGACAAAATCATTGACCATAGTAATCGGGTTGACTTCCCCTAGGCCAGAGGCGATCGCCAAACCAGCACCCTGCCAAGCCTGCCAACCACCATCCAAGAGGGAAACCCGCTCATGGCCAAGATAGCGCAGTAACCACCAAAGCCGAGATGCAAAAGCAAATCGACTGTCATCATAGGCAACAACCCAGGTTTCCCCCAAGGTAATTCCCATTCTGGCCAAGGTTTTGACCAACTGTGATGGCTCAGGAAGAGGATGCCGACCACCATGACGACCGATAGGAGAGGAAAGATCCTGATCCAAATGTAGATAAACCGCGCCTGGAATATGTCCCTGTAAATACTGCTCATAGCCCCAAGCCGGATCACTAAGTTGAAAACGACAATCAACCACTTGCAAGGGACTATGCTCCAACGCCTGGGCTAATTGAGGGGGGGAAATAAGCTCTGATTGCGGATAAACAGACATCATATTAATAATAGTTAAGAATAGTTAAGAATAAATGTTGTCAGATGCTTCCTAAAGAAAGACAAAAAATTATTGAATAATGGATAATATACAATAGATAACTCATTCAACCAGTCTTCTGGCGTAAAGATAACTTCAATTCAGAGGCAAGTTTCTGGAGCATCCGAATGAATTTGGTTTCCCCTGCTCGATCATTCTCTACGGGATTCAGGGTCTGTTCGTTGGTGACCAGATGAGTCCTTATCTTACCTTTCACCCTTTAACCCCTCTGACTAGTAAAAAAGTCCTGAATAGCTCGCAGGCTCTCTCTAGGGATAGTAGCCAATGCTGACCTTTAAAGTCATGCTTTTTGACAGACTCAATGATTGAGCTGAGAGGAAAGCACATTTTATTTATTTTTAACCAGATATGGTACAAATCTTGATTGTTGATGATGACTTCGCTATCCAGCGTTTACTGCAACGAATATTGACAGGAAGCGGTTATTCTGTCAGTGTTGCCAGCAATGGAGAAGAAGGGTTAGCCAAGGCCAAGGAAATTTGTCCGGCTCTGATTATCTGTGATTGGTTAATGCCAAACCTGTCTGGATTAGAGGTCTGTTCCCAGATCAAAAAGTTACCTCAATTATCAACAACTTTTTTCATTCTCTTGACCTCCCTCGCTTCAATTGAAGATCGGGTAGCCGGCTTAGATGCGGGAGCCGATGATTTCCTTTTTAAGCCAGTACAAGTTGCTGAGTTACTGGCACGGGTCAGGGCTGGTTTAAGACTTCATGATTTAAGTCAAGCTTTAAAGGAAAAAACTGAATTACTAGAGGCAGAACTTCGAGAAGCCGCAGAATATATACGCTCTATTTTACCTCAATCTCTAGTGCACAAAGCCTTGAGTGTTGATGTTCGTTTTATACCGTCTCGACAATTGGGGGGAGATGGTTTTGACTATTTTTGGTTAGATGAAGAGAATATCGCTTTTTATCTTTTAGATGTGGCCGGACACGGCTTTAAAGCGGCTGTACCGTCTATTTATGTCATTGATTCACTGCGGAAAAGACAAGGAAATCAAGTCAACTATTACAGTCCCCATTCTGTTCTTCATGAATTGAATCAAAATCAGGTTTTCCAGATGACCGCAAGGAATAATTCCTACTTTACTATCTGGTACGGCGTGTATAATTGTCGAACTCAGCAGCTAACCTATAGTAGTGCGGGACATCCCCCAGGAATTTTGCTTAAGACGATTGAGAACGGTCAGATCGAAGAAACACGTCTTAAAACAAATGGTTTTCCCATTGGTATGTTCTTAGAATCAGAATACTATGAAGAAATCATTCCCATTTCTACTCCGGCGAGTCTCTATATCTTTAGTGATGGAATCTACGAAGTGGAAAAAGATAGTAATAATTTCTTTTGTCTAGAAGACTTTCTTGTCATACTCAAACAGTATCACCTAATGCCGAGGGAGAATCTCGATCAATTATTATTATTGTTAAACCAATTTTATCGCAAATCGATTTTTGAGGATGATTTGTCTATTATTGAACTCAATTTCCACTGATTAGAATTAGAAGATCAGAATATCTTGCTAAATTAGGGATTACAAGAACCCAATTATCGGTTTTGGGGCAGAAAGGCTGACAACGGGGGGGGCAATACGAGGTGTTCTTATTTTTTGAGCATTGCTTTAGTCGCTGTTAGGGGAAAAAGGATCGATTTTTTGTTCTAATTCTTCCCGTCCAGAAAAAATCTCAAAAACTTGATCCATTCCCGTAAGTTCAAACAACATTTTTAATTGATCATTAAACGAACATAAAAGTAGCTTAACGCCAGCATTTCGTGTGATTTTTAAGGACTGAACCAGAGCCCCCAATCCAGAACTATCCATAAAAGTAACATCCTTAAAATCGACCACAATAGTCACAACTTTATTGTTGAGTAATTGTTCAATATCATGACAAAACTTAGGAGCTTGAGTACTATCAAAAAGCCCAGATGGTTCAATCACTCTAATACTGCTAGTCATAGGATATTTTAATGAGATAGGATAAAGTTAGTGGCAATAAGAAAAGAAAGTATAAAATGGTCTATTTGTTATTATATAATAAGCGAATCAATTTATACAACCTTATCTCTTGAAAGTGAAAAAGTATTGAATGGAAATCTATGATGTTGTTGTGATTGGAGCGGGACATAATGGCTTGGTTTGCGCGGCTTACTTGCTGAAAGCTGGCTATCGGGTGTTGTTATTAGAGAAACGTTCTCTACCTGGAGGCGCAGCCACAACGGAAGAACTGATGCCAAAAGAGGCTCCTCATTTCCAGTTTAATCGCTGTGCGATAGATCATGAATTTATTTTTTTAGGCCCTGTTCTGCAAGAGTTAGGACTAGCTCAATACGGTCTGGAATATTTATTTTGTGACCCGACGGTATTTTGTCCCCATCCCAATGGGCAGTATTTTCTGGCTCATCGTTCTTTGGCTCAAACCTGTGCAGAGATTGCCCGTTATAGTCCCCGTGATGCAGAAAAGTATGGGGAATTTATTCGCTATTGGTCAGTTTTGATGGGGGCGATTCAACCTCTTTTTAATGTTCCTCCCCAGGCAATTTTGGAAATTCTCGGTTCTTACGATCGCCGCCGTTTACAGCAGATCTGGGCGATCGCCGGTTCTAAGAATAAGGCCTTAGATTTTATTCGCACGATGATCAGTTCTCCAGAGGACTTATTAAATGAATGGTTTGATAGCGAGATTGTCAAAGCACCCTTAGCGAGATTAGCGGCAGAGATTGGTGCTCCCCCCTCCCAAAAAGGGATTACGGCGGGCATGATGATGATGGCCATGCGTCATGATCCTGGTATGGCTCGACCCAAGGGGGGAACGGGGGCTTTAACCAATGCCTTGGTAAAATTAGTCCAAGAAAAAGGGGGAACGATTCTGACCGATCAGACCGTTAAGCGGGTTTTAGTGGAAAAGGGAACCGCGATCGCCGTTGAAGTGGCCAATGGCAAAATGTTTAAAGCAGCCAAAGGCATCATTTCTAATCTGGATGCCCGACGCTTATTTCTGCAATTAGTGGAGCCAGGGGCGATCGCAGCGGCCGATCCTCACTTACGAGAACGGGTGGAAAGACGCTTAATTAACAATAATGAAACTATTTTAAAAATTGACTGCGCTTTAGCTGAACTGCCTCGTTTTGAACGCTTTACCCAGAATGAAAATCATCTGATGGGCACTATTTTAATTGCCGATTCGATGTTACACGTGGAACAGGCCCATGCCCTGACCATTCTGGGACAAATTCCTGATAGTAATCCCTCGCTCTATTTAGATATTCCCACCCTCCTCGATCCATCCATGGCTCCTCCAGGCAAACATACCCTCTGGATTGAATTTTTCGCGCCCTATCAAATTGCCGGAGCGGAAGGAACAGGATTAACTGGGACAGGTTGGACAGAGGCATTAAAAAATAAAGTCGCAGATCGGGTCATTGATAAACTGGCGGACTATGCCCCCAATCTCAAAGCGGCCATTCTAGCCCGCCATGTGGAAAGCCCGGCCGAATTAGCTGAACGTTTGGGTAGTTATAAGGGGAACTATTATCATTTAGATATGACCCTGGATCAAATGATGTTTTTGCGTCCTCTGCCTGAAATTGCGAATTACCAAACCCCGATTAAAAATCTCTATCTAACGGGGGCTGGAACCCATCCAGGGGGATCCATTTCCGGAATGCCAGGACGTAACTGTGCTAGGGTTTTCTTGAAGCAACAACGCTCCTGGCTTCGTCCATTCCGAGCTTTGGGGTAAAGCCATGAAAAAACGAGTTACTCTCTCCTTTCCTCGACGCACGATCCAAATGCCCATCACCTATCGGTTGGCAAAGGACTTTAATGTGGCGGCCAATATTATCCGTGCCCAGGTTGCGCCTAATCAGGTCGGCAAATTGGTTTTAGAACTATCTGGTGATATTGATCAACTGGAAGCGGCGATCGAGTGGATGCGTTCTCAAGAAATCCAGGTTTCCCTCGCCAGTCGAGAAATTAGTATTAATGAGGACAGTTGTGTGGACTGTGGACTTTGTACTGGCATATGTCCCACCGAAGCCCTCATTCTCGATCCCGAAACCTTTAAACTAACTTTTCGGCGATCGCGTTGTGTCGTGTGTGAACAATGTATTCCGGCCTGTCCCGTACAGGCAATTTCCACCAACTTTTAAATATCTAAAAACCTACTAGTGGCCAGTCCCCCTAGCAAGGGGGATAAACCCCAAAATCTCCTACTACCATCCAGAAGACCGATCAAGCTTAAATCAAACTTAATAATGATTTAAATTAATCCCTGCTTCTCTAGCCATTACCTGTAAACCTTTAAGTTCTATGGTTTTAATGGCTTTAGTCGAAAGACGTAATTTGACCCAACGATTACCCTCCGGCCACCAGACCCGTTTCCAGTGAAGATTCACCTGCTGGAGTTTCTTAGTACGACGATGGGAGTGGGAAACGGCATAGCCATTATTCGCTTTTTTCCCGGTTAACTGGCACTGACGAGACATAGTAAACCTCATTAACTGAATATAAGTCCAGCCTCCCATCATACCAGGCTTAAAACTTTTTAGGTTAAAAAATTACGGTGAAGTTTCTCGAACATTACTGAACTGTCCACCAACCAAAAGCTGGCCCAATAAAACGGACAGTGGCCCAAAGCGCAATCATTACCCCAATGCCAACCCAGGCACCACGAGTTGTCCATTGATAAAAAGCCGAAGCTTGACCTTTGGTGACAGGCAGCCAGGACGCAACGCGTTCCTCCTGACCATATTTTTCTCCCAAAGCTATTTTACGACGTTTTGATTCACCCATAGTACTAATTATTAGAGATTTATCAGAAAAATGGGTTTTAAACCCTGTCTTTCTACGACGGCTTTATATGAGATAGAGTCAGTGCTATAATATACCACAACAGGAAAGGTAAGCAACCTGTCTAAAAACCTAGTCGCCTAACGGTATAACGTTGAACCTTGACAATTGAATCTAGGCAGTTCTACTGCATTGTTCTAGTTTCTCCTAGCAGTGGGTAAAAGATTCATGGGACTAGACAACCAGTTTTTGAAACAAATATTTGAAATAAATACGTTTCAACTCAAAAAGGACTCGTAGCAATACGAATAGGGTAGGGCATACCCGAATTTAACGCTTGGGGAGAATCCCACCTCTGGTT
>JAYKJI010000195.1:0-15591 GCA_035285405.1 Snowella sp.
TCAGATTTCACGCCAGTTATTTATTCCTGTTATTCGCCAATTTATTCTTGACCATCATACACAAACTCCTCCTTACTTCTGTCCCTAGCACATTTTCTTGTTTTTGACAATGCGTAACTCCTAAATCAGTTAGAATCAGCAAAAAGTTAACCTTCGTTTAAAATTAGAGAAGCTTATATAGCTCATCCCCAAGTACAATAGCAAGTATATCCCAGCACCGATAAAAATCTATGAGTGAAAAAATTGTTTGGACGACTGAGGCAGAAGCAAAATTAAAAGATATTCCCTTTTTTGTTCGTCCTTTTGCCCGTAAAAAGATTGAAACTTATGCTCAAGAGAATGGTCTTTCTCCCATTACAGTGGAGATTTATGAACAGGCAAAGAAAATGTTCAACAAAAAATATGATCAGATGTAAACTCTTGCCACCTTCGGCAGATTTAGCGAGAAATATTGATGAAAAAATTACTGGCTTGGTTATTAGCTCTTATTATTGGCTCCGTTAGTTTCATTGGTGCTAATTTTGTTATCGCAGCACCCACTGATTCTAACTGTAATATTGCAACCTTGGAAATGAAATTAACTGATGGGGTTGTGTCCTATAATAAGGTAGGGAAAGGAAGACCTATTTTACTATTACATGGTCTCTTTGCGGATAAAGAACAGTGGAATAGCATCGCTTGTCAGTTATACCAAGCTGGTTATCAAGCGATCGCCCCTGATTTACCAGGTTACGGCAGTAGCAAAAATTTTCCTGTGCAAGATTATGCTCTCGAAAATCAGACAAAGTTGTTGCATGAACTGACAACAAAATTAGGGATTCAAAAAGTTGATCTAGCCGGTAGTTCTATGGGAGGTGCGATCGCCCATCTCTATAGTCAACAATATCCCCAACAGGTTCATAGTATTGCTTTTATTGGTTCTCCTCTGGGTGTAATCGATTGGTCAAATAGCTTAAAAGCGGCCATTATTGAGGGCATTAATCCTTTTATTCCGATCACGGATCAACAATTTAATCTAGAAATGTCGTTACTCTTTGTAAAACCGCCCCAGATTCCGGCTCCGATTAAACAAGCAAAAGTTGCAGACTACCTCAAAAATAATCGTAACTATCAACAAACCTGGGATATCGTTAATCTTTATGATCATCTTTTAGCGCAACCCATTACGCATACTTTCCCAACACTAATTTTCTGGGGAGAAGCCGATAAAATTTATGATATTAGTGGTGCAGAGATACTCAAACATCATTTTCCTAACAGCGAACTATTGAAATTACCTCAAGCAGGTCATTTACTTTTAATAGAAAATGCAGAGCAAGCAGCCTCAATATATCTAAAATTTCTTAAAGATTTGCCCACGTATTAGTTTTGTGATGACAGGCATTATTTTACTATAAATGTTCAAAAAATAACTAAAATAATTCGCTAAACTCTAAAGGTAAAATACTTACCTTGACTTTTAATTGGACGCTTAATTTAATGAAACGATTAGCAATTTTGGTACAAGGTGCGGTGCAGGGCGTAGGTTTTCGTCCCTTTGTTTTTCGACTGGCAGAATCTTGGCAATTAAAGGGTTGGGTGAATAATTCTTCCCAGGGAGTTACCATTGAAATTGAAGGCGAGTCAGATATTTTACAGTTATTTCTCATCGCTTTAGAACAAGATAAACCACCGCGATCGCAGATTGATCGAATCACAGTTACAGAATTAGAATTAATTGGTTATCAAGACTTTGAAATTCGAGCTAGTAGTGGCGGCGAAAAAACGGTTACAGTTTTGCCAGATTTATCCACCTGTAATGATTGTTTAGCAGAAATTTTTGATCCTCAAAATCGTCGTTATCATTATCCTTTCACCAATTGTACAAACTGTGGGCCAAGGTATAGCATTATTGAAGCTTTGCCCTACGATCGCCCCTTGACCACGATGAAAGGGTTTGAGATGTGTGCAGTGTGCTTGGCTGAATATAATAATCCCCGCGATCGCCGTTTTCATGCTCAACCCAATGCTTGTCTTGACTGTGGCCCGCAATTAGAATATTGGGATCAAAAGGGAAAAATTGGCAGCATCGGAGAAGCCGCTTTATTGGCAACAATTGAAGCGATTAAAACGGGAAAAGTTTTAGCTATTAAGGGTTTAGGTGGGTTTCATTTAGTGGTTGATGCAAGCAATTTTGAGGCGGTACAAAAATTACGCGATCGCAAACAAAGACCCCATAAACCTTTAGCCTTGATGTATCCTAATTTAGAGCAAATTAAGCAGGATTGTTGGGTCAGTGATCAGGAAGAGGCATTGTTATTGTCGGCAGCTTCTCCAATTGTTTTATTGAAAAGAAAATTTGATTTTTCTGAATCTTTGTTAGAAGGTTTAAATCCCCCTCAATCTTTGTTAGAAAGTTTAAATTCTCCTCAGTCTCCCTTAAAAAGGTTAGATTCTCCTCAATCCCCCTTAAAAAGGGGAAGGAATAAGAGGTTGGCGGCGAATATTGCGGTTGATAATAGTTATCTAGGCGTGATGTTACCCTATACCCCTTTGCATCATTTATTGTTAAAAGCATTAGATTTTCCCATTGTGGCTACTAGTGCTAATTTATCTGACGAACCACTCTGTACTGATGAACAAGCTGCTTTAACAAGACTTAACAGGATTGCAGATAACTTTCTGGTTCATAATCGCCCAATTTTTCGTCCTATTGATGATTCTATTGTGCGTGTTATAGCGAATCAAACAATGATAATCCGTCGTGCCAAAGGTTATGCGCCCTATCCCGTCAAATTAGATAATTGTGATGCTATTTCTCAACCAATTTTAGCAGTTGGAGGGCATTTAAAAAATACGATCGCGATCGCTCGTCAAAATCAAGTTTATCTAAGTCAACATATTGGCGATTTATCAAATGCTTTAACTTATCAATCTTTCTTAAAGACAATTGAGAGTCTGGCTAATTTATACGATTTTCAGCCGGCAATGATTGCCCAGGATGCTCATCCAGAATATCGTTCTAGCCAATATGCTCAATCTCAACCCTTACCCTCTTATCCCATTCAACATCACTATGCCCATATTTTGTCCGTTATGGCAGAACACCGCTTAAAATCACCCGTTTTAGGTATTGCCTGGGATGGCACTGGTTACGGTTTAGATGGCACATTGTGGGGCGGAGAATTTATCCAAATCCATGATAATTATTGGCAGAGAATTGCCCACTTTGAAACCTTTCCTCTGATTGGTGGAGAAATGGCGGTGAAGGAACCCCGTCGTATTGCCCTAGCCCTATTAAAAACGGCGAATTTAGAGTTACCCCAATCTTTAAAACAGGTCTTTTCTGAAGATGAATTAAGGTTATTTAGCCAAATGTTAAATCGTCGTTTAAACTGTCCCCTAACCTCTAGTGTAGGTCGTCTTTTTGATGGCATTGCGGCCCTTGTCAATCTTTACCCGACTGTCACCTTTGAAGGCCAAGCTGCGATCGCGTTAGAAAACCAAGCTATGATGCAACAACACCTTTCAAGGCAGGATTTAGGAAAATCAAACTTAAAGGAAAACTTAGGAGAATCTAATGATGTATTAAGCTATCCTTTTACCTTAAAATCTAATAGCAAATCAGAACCCATCATCATTCAGTGGCAGCCCCTACTAATCTCCATTTTACAAGACCTAAAAGCAACTCTGCCCATTGCTAAAATTGCCGCTAAATTTCACCATACCTTAGTCGAAATTGCGATCGCGATCGCTCATCACGTCGGAATTCAGCAAGTTGTCTTAACAGGTGGTTGTTTTCAAAATGCGTATCTTTTGGAAGCTGCCGTTTCTAGGCTAAAAGCAGAAAATTTTGTTCCTTATTGGCCGCAAAATGTGCCTCCTAATGATGGTGGGTTAGCCCTAGGTCAGGTTTTAGCAACTTTACGGGCGATTAAATCGTCGCAAATATCCTAACGATGAGGGCTACTTTCTGGGCATAGATTCAACAGCAAACAGTTGATTCGACATTTTTTGTAAAGTTTTGTTATGGTAGATCTCAATAGTCCGTAAATTAATCGGTCAAGACAGGATTCAGGACAATGGTTGCTTCTCTACTTACTCAGCCAATGGGGCAAACAACGCTTGATCTGCGGGAAGTCTGGTCAACTCTTACCTCCACCAGTTGTCCTTATGACTACAATTTTCATCTCCATACCATTTATTCCGATGGTAGGCTAACCCCTCAAGCTTTGATCGAGCAGGCAGTGACCTTGGGACTAAAGGGTTTGGCCATTACCGATCACCATTCTGTGGGTGGTTATTATCTTGCCCAACAATGGTTAGCCAATTTTCAAGCCCGTCATTATCAAGCTGCCATACCAAAACTCTGGACAGGTATCGAAATCACGGCTAATTTAGCTGACACGGAAGTTCATATTCTTGGCTATGGCTTTAACCCCACTCATCCAGCCCTAATGCCGTATATTCAGGGCAATCGACCCACCAATGGTCACGAATCGGCGGCTATAGTAATCCAAATCCTTCATGAGGCAGGCGGTTTAGTGGTGCTTGCTCATCCGGCTCGTTACCGCCAACCGGCCAGTCGTCTGATTCCCCTGGCTGTTCAATTGGGGATTGATGGGTTAGAAACGTTTTATTCCTACGGTAATCCGAAGCCTTGGCAAAGTAGTCCGCCCCAGGAATCGGAGATTAAGGACTTTAGTGATCTCTATGGCTTATTCCAAACCTGTGGTACAGACAGTCACGGGGAAAGTATTCTTTATCGCCTATGATAAGTTTGGAGTTGCTTGCTGTTTGCTTTCCTGAAGGGGGAGATGGGGTAACTCAGTGAGGGGGATCATTTGAGGCGATTAGAACGCAATGGCAACATTACACGGTAGTTGGTTAGTTAAAGGCGATCGCCATTATTGGTTTCTGTGGGCAGAAGCTTGGCGGGAGACAAAAGAAACTTTATCCCCTGACATCGATATTCCTAGCCATCCCTTTAACCTAGACCTAGAGGAGCTAAAAGATTGTCTTCAGACGAGTCAACTATGGCTACCCCAAGCATTTGCCAGTCTCGCTAGTCTAGAAATCCTAAAACTGCCTAGTTATACCCACAAGAAATTAACGCTACCCCTATTAGCTGGCCAGAAAATTGACGATTTAAAGCCTAGTGGTTTGGGCTGGCAAGCTTGGCAAGTTCAGGGATTGGCCCTCAAAGCGGAGGAAGCAGTACTTTTTTTTCAGTCTTTGCCTTTGGGAATGGAGACATCTCTATTAGGCAGCGACCTACAGTTTTTTGCCCATCTCTATCGCTGGACTTTAGATCTACTGGTTAGACAAAAGTTTGTGCCTAGTTTGGAAGAGGCGGAAGGCGGTCATTATGGCCAGTGGTATCCCTTGCTAGATAGTACTCAAGATCAGATCCGTCTGGCCAAGTTAACTCAACTGTTGCCCCCCGTTTGTTTAGCCTATCAAGGAACGCTGCTAGATGACTGGGAGCCTTCCCCGCGCGCCTCTGGACTGATTCTCAGTTACCTACAAAACTTAATTCAGGCTCAAATCCGACATTTTAGCCCCAATTTGTCTTTTACCAAGGATTCCCTCGGCCAACTGTGGCTACAATCCTTAACTAACAAGAGTTTTGTTCTTAAATCAGAACCCTATGCTGTCCAAAAATTAGCAACGGCTATTCGCAATTGGCAATTTCCGATTCAGGCTTTTATCGGTGATTATCGTAATCAGAATTTAAGTAATCAGTCTTTACAGGTTTCCCTCGTCCTAGAACCGCCAACTTCAGACGCAAGGGAGGAGGGCAAGGCCCTTTGGCAGTTAAATTATCGTTTACAGGCTTTAGATGATCCCAACTGGTATATAGGGGCTGAGACCATTTGGCAAACCAATCAGGAACGTTACGTCTGGAATAATCGTATTGTTGAACAACCCCAGGAAATTTTACTCAAAGGTTTGGGGTTAGCTTCCCGTCTTTATACACCGATCGCTGAGAGTTTGGAAAAGCCCCGTCCTATCGGTTGTCAACTAGATGCCATTCAGGTGTTTGAATTTATTAAAGCTTCGGCCTGGCAACTGCAAGATCAGGGTTTAGGGGTGATTGTTCCTCCTAGTTTGACAGGCGGAGTGGCCGAGAAACGTTTAGGTTTAAAAATTCAAGGGCAAGTGACTCCCCAAAAAGGTGAACGGCTTACCATTAAATCCCTGTTGCAATATCAATTGAAATTGGTTATTGGTGATCAGGAAATTTCTCAAAAGGATTTTCAGGCGTTATTAGATCAGCGATCGCCGTTAGTGGAAATGAATGGTCAATGGATTACCTTGCAACCAGCCGATGTGCGAGCCGCTCAAGCCATTTTAAATCAATCCCAAGCTCCCTTAAATCTCTCAGTGGAAGATGCCCTCCGCATTAGCATGGGAGATAGTCAAACCATTGCCAAATTACCCGTTGTCAAATTTGAAGCTTCAGGGGTTTTACAGGAATTAATTGCCAATCTCAATGATAATCAGGGCATTCAAGCCATTCAGAATCCGCCTGGTTTCCAAGGAGAATTAAGACCCTATCAAGCTAAAGGTGTGGGTTGGTTAGCTTTTTTAGAAAAATGGGGTTTGGGTTCCTGTTTAGCGGATGATATGGGTTTGGGAAAAACGCCTCAACTCTTGGCCTTTCTGCTCAATTTAAAGGCAGAGGCTATGTTAACTAAGCCTGTTTTAATCGTTTGCCCTACTTCGGTAATTAATAATTGGAGCCACGAAATTAAAAAGTTTGCCCCTAGTTTGGCCTTCCATATTCATCATGGCGATAAACGCAGTAAAGGCAGTGATTTTGCTAAAAATATTGAGCAGAAGCAAATTATTTTAACCAGTTATTCCCTACTCTTTAGAGATATTAAGAGTCTGGCTAATATTGTCTGGCAAGGGGTGGTTTTAGACGAGGCGCAAAATATTAAAAATCCCCAGTCCAAACAGTCCCAGGCCGTCCGTAAACTTCAGGCGGGATTTCGCATTGCTTTAACGGGAACACCAGTGGAAAACCGTTTGGCAGAACTCTGGGCAATTTTGGATTTTCTCAATCCTGATTTTCTGGGAACTCAAGCTTTTTTCCAACGCCGTTTTGCCACTCCCATTGAGAAATTCGGCGATCGCCAATCGTTGCAAATTTTACGATCATTGGTGCGGCCTTTTATCCTACGTCGTTTAAAGACGGATAGAACGATTATTCAAGATTTACCAGAAAAACAGGAAATGACCGTTTTTTGTGGTCTCTCTTCCGAGCAGGCGAATTTATATCAGCAGCTTGTGGAAAAATCCTTACAGGATATTGAGGAATCAACGGGAATTCAGCGACGGGGATTAATTTTAAGTCTATTAGTCAAACTCAAGCAAATTTGTAATCATCCCGCCCAATTTCTCAAGGAATCGACTTTAACATCGGCTCAGGTCTCCGGTAAATTGCTGCGTTTAGAAGAAATGTTAGAGGAGGTGATTACAGAAGGCGATCGCGCTTTGATTTTTACGCAATTTGCAGAATGGGGCAAACTTTTACAACCCTATCTCAAGGCAAAATTTAAGCAGGAAGTTCTCTTTTTATCAGGGGCTACTCCCCGTCTGAGTCGGCAAGCTATGATTGATCGTTTTCAAAATGATCCCGATGCACCATCTATTTTTATTCTTTCCTTAAAAGCGGGGGGAACCGGACTCAATTTAACCAGAGCTAATCATGTTTTTCACTGCGATCGCTGGTGGAATCCGGCGGTGGAAAATCAGGCAACGGATCGGGCCTTTCGGATTGGGCAAAAGCGCAATGTACAGGTACATAAATTTGTCTGTACAGGAACCTTGGAAGAACGAATTGACGAAATGATCACCAGTAAAAAGCAATTAGCCGAGCAAACCGTCGATGCAGGGGAAAATTGGCTGACGGAATTAGATACAGATCAACTCCGTAACTTATTACTTCTGGATCGCAATGCCATTATAGATGAGAGTTAAACTCAGAAAAGCGAACATCGCCTGTTTATAATAATTCAGGCAATCAGTCATCACAATTAACAATGGTAAAAATCAACGATCATTACCTCAAGCTCAAAGCGGGCTATCTTTTTCCAGAAATTGCTCGTCGGGTTAATACCTTTGCTGAAGCACACCCGGATGCTCAAATTATTCGTCTTGGCATTGGCGATGTCACCGAACCGTTACCCCAAGCCTGTCGTGATGCCATGATTCAAGCTGTTCAGGAGATGGGCGATCGCGAAAAGTTTAAAGGATACGGGCCAGAACAGGGCTATGGTTGGTTACGAGAAAAAATCGCCCAGCAGGATTTTCAGGCCAGAGGTTGTGATATTGATGCTTCAGAAATTTTTATCTCCGATGGCTCCAAGTGTGACACCGGCAATATTCTCGACATTTTTGGCAAAGACAATATCATTGCGGTTACGGATCCAGTCTATCCGGTCTATGTCGATACCAATGTCATGGCCGGCCATACAGGTGAAGCCAATGAACGGGGAGAGTATGAAGGCCTAGTCTATTTGCCTGTCACTGCCGAAAACGATTTCACTGCCTCCATTCCCACGCAAAAGGTTGATCTGATCTATCTTTGTTTTCCCAATAATCCCACTGGGGCAACGGCAACGAAGGCCCATCTACAGGATTGGGTCAACTATGCCAAAGCCCATGGCTCCATTATCTTTTTTGATGCGGCCTATGAAGCCTTTATTACCGATCCCAGCCTACCCCACTCTATCTATGAAATTGAAGGGGCCAAAGACTGTGCGATCGAATTTCGTTCTTTTTCTAAAAATGCTGGTTTTACAGGAACTCGTTGTGCCTTAACCGTTGTCCCCAAAACTTTAACCGCTAAAGCAGCAGATGGTTCTACGGTAGAACTCTGGAAACTTTGGAATCGTCGTCAATCGACTAAATTTAATGGCGTTTCTTATATTGTGCAACGAGGAGCCGAGGCCGTTTATTCACCCCAGGGTCAGGCTGAAGTTCAGGCTTTAGTGAGTTTTTACTTAGAAAATGCCCAAATTATTCGAGAACAGCTTACCTCGGCAGGTCTAGCAGTCTATGGTGGTATTAATGCCCCCTATGTTTGGGTAAAAACACCCCAGGGACTATCCAGTTGGCAATTCTTCGATCAATTACTGGAGACAGTCAACGTGGTCGGAACACCTGGATCGGGATTTGGGGCTGCGGGAGAAGGCTATTTCCGTATTTCCGCCTTTAATAGTCGGGCTAATGTGGAAGAAGCCATGCAACGGATTACTGGTAAATTCAAGATCTAACATTCAAGGTCTAGTGCCATAATTATGAACCTTTTACAACAACGGGGTCATCTCCTCACCGAACAGGTTAATCCCCAGAGTCAAAATCTTGACCAACTTTCCTGCCTGGAGTTAGTGGAGCTTTTCAACCAGGAAGACGCTAAAACCCTAGCCGCGATCGCCGGTGCCAAAGAATCCTTAGCTAAGGCCATTGAGTTAACCAGTCAATGTCTAGGGAAAGGCGGAAGATTGTTTTACATCGGGGCCGGAACCAGTGGACGTTTGGGAGTATTAGATGCGGCCGAATGTCCTCCCACTTTTTGTACACCGCCTGACCTAGTGCAAGGGATTTTAGCGGGGGGGGCAGATGCCCTGATTAAGAGTTCGGAAGGTTTAGAGGATGTGGCCGCCGATGGTGCAAAAGCGATCGCTGATTATGGTATTGGACAAAATGATGTGATTGTGGGCATTACGGCAGGAGGAACGACTCCCTACGTTCAGGGAGCTTTAGCCGAAGCCAAAAAACAGGGAGCCGTGACTATCTTTATGGCTTGCGTCCCCGTTGAGCAGGTCAATATTGCCGTTGATGTGGATATTCGTCTGCTAACCGGGCCAGAGATTTTAGCCGGCTCAACCCGACTTAAGGCAGGAACGGTGACGAAAATGGCTTTAAATATTATCTCGACTGGAACAATGGTACGGCTAGGCAAGGTCTATGGCAATCGCATGATTGATGTGGCTGTCACGAACCGTAAGTTGGAAGATCGGGCCTTAAGAATTTTAGAAGATTTAACCCAATTGAGTCGAGAAGATTGCATTACACTCCTAGACAAAAGCGATCGCCGGGTCAAACTCGCGCTTTTAATGCACTGGACAGGATTAGACGCAGAAGCCGGTCAAGCTTTATTGGCCAAACATCATGGCAATTTACGGGCTGCTTTGAAACCGTTGGAAACAGCCTAAAGATTAGCTAAAAAAACTCAGTCAATTGCCCTTTTGCCAAGGGAAAACTGGGAAAAACCCTAAACCGACTGTTTAAATCTAATTTTATCTAATTTTATCTCTATAACTTTATCTCGATGTTTAATCTATGTTTAATCTTTCTGAAACAACTGCGATCGCTCTGATTTTACTAATGGCTGGAGGTGTTTTAGCTTGGGGTTATCAACGGTCTAAACCCTTTGGCAAGTTAGGACTATTAGCCTGGTTCCAATCCGTGATCCTCATGGCTCCTTGGTTAATTTTCTTTACCCTTTTTGCGGCTGGTATTTATCTGAATTTGATCGGTGTGGTCATGCTGTTAGTTATTTCCGCCGGTATTTATATTTATCTGGGTAAAAAACTACGAGCGGAGGGACAGGATACCATGCTAAGGGAACGGGCGGCCCAAAGGCTCAAGGCCTTGGAGTCGGACAATAGGGCTACCCCTTCAGAGACAGAAACAACTAACACGAATAACCCTAGTGAAGCCAACAATCCCGATATTTTACCCATTCCTGAAGCGGATCTTGCTTTAATTAAAGGGATTTTTAGCATTGATACTTTTTTTGCGACTCAAACCATTTCCTACCAAGAAGGGGCGATTTTTCAAGGCAATTTACGGGCGGATCCGGATGAAGCCTATCCCAAACTGAGTGAAAAATTAACGGCTGTTTTAGGTGAAAAATATCGACTATTTTTGGTAGAAGGAACTGAAGGTCGGCCTGTGGTCATCATTCTTCCTCGCAGTAACGATCCCCAAACTATGACCCTGGCTCAAAAAAATCTAGCCCTAGTGCTATTGATTGCGACCCTGGTTACTAGTTTGGAGGCGATCGCCGCTCTCTTAGGATTTGATTTATTTAGTCAATGGCAACGTTATGGCGAAGCTTTACCCCTGGCAATGGGATTGTGGCTAATTTTAATTGCCCATGAAATCGGTCATCGTTGGGCCGCCAAAAACTATAACTTGAAATTAAGTTGGCCCTTTTTTCTGCCCACTTGGCAAATCGGTTCTTTCGGTTCTGTTACCCGTTTTGAGTCCCTTTTGCCGGATCGTTCTGCCCTCTTTGATATTGCCTTTGCGGGGCCAGCCCTAGGAGGAATGGTATCCCTGTTTTTGTTATTTATAGGGTTAGTCCTTTCCCATCCCGGTAGTCTTTTTCAGGTTCCTAGCCAGTTCTTTCAAGGTTCTATTTTAGTTGGAGCTTTAGCACGGGTTGTGTTGGGAGAAGAATTACAGAAAACGATTATTGATGTTCATCCTCTCACGGTTTTAGGTTGGTTAGGATTAGTGATTAATGCCTTAAATTTAATGCCGGCTGGTCAACTAGATGGGGGACGCATTGTACAAGCCATTTACGGACGTAAAACAGCCCGCCGAACGACGATTGCGACCCTGATTGCGCTGGGTTTAGTTTCTATTTTTAATCCCGCTAATCCCATTCCCCTATATTGGGCAGTGGTCATTATCTTTTTGCAACGGGATTTGGAACGTCCCAGTTTAAACGAGTTAAGTGAACCTGATGATAATCGGGCCGGTTTAGCGCTTTTAGCTCTCTTTTTAATGTTAGTAACGATCATTCCCCTTAGTCCTGCTCTAGCGGGTCGTTTAGGGATTGGTGGTTAGTTAAATCCAGAATTTAGTTGCAAGCTTAAGGTAAGCCAATATGAGTCTGATTACGCTCCGATCGCTGAAAAAAGATTTTGGCATTAAAGAAGTGCTACGGGATGCGAGTTTTAGCCTAGAAGAAGGCGATCGCGTTGGTTTAATTGGAGTGAATGGGTCGGGCAAGTCAACGCTGTTAAAAATGATTGCCGGCTTAGAACCCTTTGATAGCGGCGATCGCCAGGTAAATAGCAGCACGAAAATTATCTATCTACCTCAACAGCCAGAAATGGATGAAAACCATACCGTATTGGAACAGGTTTTTGTGGATAGCGGTGAAAAAATTCAAGTTGTGCGGGAATATGAAGCGGTTTCCGAGTCCCTTGAACAAGGGTTAGGAGATATCGAAAGTTTGACCCATCGGATGACAACTATTGCCGAAAAAATGGATCGCTTGGAAGCTTGGGAATTAGAAAATGATGCCAAAAGTATTCTCAGTCAATTGGGAATTAATCACCTGTCAGCCAAAATTGCTGAACTCTCTGGCGGCTACCGTAAACGAATTGCGATCGCAGCGGCCCTATTATCAGAACCCGACGTTTTATTAATGGATGAACCGACCAATCATCTAGATGCCCTGTCAGTGGAATGGCTACAAACTTATCTCAAACGGTTTCGCGGAGCCTTATTACTGATTACCCACGATCGCTATTTTCTGGATCAAGTCACCAATCGTATTTTAGAAATTGATCAGGCCGAACTATACGGATACGCTGGTAATTACGCCTATTATCTAGAAAAGAAAGCTGAAGCTGAAGACTCTTTACAGAGTAGTCAACGCAAACACGCTGGTGTTTTACGACGGGAATTAGAATGGTTAAAACGTGGGCCAAAAGCTCGTAGCACCAAACAAAAAGCCAGGATTGATCGCATTCGGGCCATGCAATCCCAGGAATTTAAACAGGCCCAAGGGAAAGTTGAAATTTCCACTGCCGGACGACGCATTGGCAAAAAAGTGATTGAACTGACGGATATCTGTAAAGGGTTTCAAGACAGAAATTTAATTGATCATTTTACCTATATTTTTAATCCTGAGGATCGTATTGGTATTGTTGGCAAAAATGGGGTCGGTAAATCTACGTTAATGAATTTAATCACGGGACGCTTAGAACCAGATAGTGGCACGGTTGAGATTGGCCCAACCATTCATTTTGGCTACTTTGATCAGCATTCCGATGACTTAAATATTAATCCTAATCAACGAGTCATTGACTATCTCAAGGAAGTGGCAGAGTTGGTCAAAACCGCAGATGGGCAAATTATTACTGCTTCCCAAATGCTAGAGAAATTTTTATTTCCTCCTAATCAGCAATACGCCCCCATTCATAAACTATCAGGAGGAGAAAGACGACGTTTATTTTTATTACGCATTTTAATTGCGGCTCCCAATGTTTTAATCTTGGATGAACCGACCAATGATCTCGATGTACAAACCTTAGGAGTCTTAGAGGAATACTTAGAAGATTTTAACGGTTGTGTGATTATTGTCTCTCACGATCGCTACTTTTTAGATCGGACAGTAGATACTATTTTTGCCTTTGAAGAAGGAGGTAAATTGCGTCAATACCCTGGCAATTATTCTGTCTATTTAGAGGTTAAAAAGTCGGAGTTAGCAGCGAACAAAATAAGTGAAGTTAAAACGAAAATTAAATCTGCGCCGGTTCCAGTCACCGTTAATCAGACTAATGAAGTGAAACAAAGAAAACTCAGCTTTAAAGAAAAAAAAGAATACGAAGGTCTCGAAACGAAAATTGCTGAATTAGAACAAGAAAAAGCCAGCATTGAACAACAGCTTTATCAGAGTGTTCCTCAGAATTTTGACAGCCTACAACAACTGACTGTGCGTTTAGGAGAATTAACTCAGGAGGTTGATCAGGCAACGGAACGCTGGTTAGAACTAGCAGAAAGACTTTAAAGGAAAAAAAGAAAAAGACGACTAGAAGATCATTGATAATAGTACTTTTATCAAAACTAGCGGGATTGAATTTCGGTGTTTGGACAGATCGGCAGTAAAAGCCGGAAAGTGCTGCCTCGTTCCACATGACTAGTGACAGCCACCGATCCTCCACAGCGTTTAACTAATTGCTGTACAATCGTCAAGCCCAAACCAACACCGGCAATATCATGGGTCAGGGCATTACGACCTCGATAAAAACTGTTAAATAATTTAGGCAGGTCACTCATCTCAATCCCCATGCCGGTATCACTAACCGAGACTTCGATTTGTTGCCCTTTGAGATTGGCTCGCACATAGACTTTACCCTGAGCCGGCGTGAACTTAAGGCTATTTTGCAGTAGATGTTGCAACATTTGACGTAACCAATAGGTAGGGCAAGCCACTAGAGGCAGGCCAGAGGGCACGGTATAACCCAGGGAAATCCCTTTTTCTTCGGCGATCGGTTGATAAGTACTGACGACACCAGGAATACAATCTTCAACCCGTACCGTAATATCTTTATCCTCAATGGGGTGATTGAGTTGAATTAATTCCTGTAGTCCTGTAATCATGGAATTTTGGCGGCTACACTCCCGTTTTAATAAATCAAGATAGCGTTGCCGTTGTTCTCGTTTATGCTGCATCGATTCGAGCAGACGTAGAGCCGTTTTCATATTGGTTAGAGGAATACTCAACTCCCTAGTCACATTCATAAGGAACTGATCATCGGCTTGGAACACTTCATGACTGATGGTCTGGGCTGACTTAGTCCAATCAAACGGCTCAGTAGAGGTCACAGAATGTATGGGCGATTTGGCTGGAGTCTGGATGAATAATAGTAAATGATGTAATAGGGGAGCAAGGATTGAAGAGGAAATCTGATTCGGTAGGGCGAAAGACAGTACAGAGCCAGTGATCAATTCTTCTGGCGTTTGATCGGTGATGGTAATGACCTGTCTAATGGCATTCTGTACTGCTTCTATGGTTTGAGGCGTGAAGGAATAACCGATTCTGAGGGGATGCTCGGAAAAAATCTCTTGACCTTTGGGTGAACTGGAATCTTGGGCGAGGAGAAGCAAACAGATCTGGGGAGATATAACCATTAAGAAATATTCCCGTTGTAGTTGAGTACTAGCTTCTAATTCAACAGTATTCCAACCGGCTATCTGAGAGGAGGATTGCAGATTCAAAAATCGAGGATTATGGCCAATACCGCAAGCATAAATCTGGTGGGCTAATCCTGCTTGAAAATACTGCTCAACTGAACTTGACCATTCTGGTATGGGGGGAATTTTTAACCAAAGAGTGGCGGCGATCGCTTGTTCACGCAGAAAATCCATCACACCGTTAACTAATCCTCCAAATCCATCGGCGGTAATAGATGAATGTAAGGACGGTTCTAAATCCTGAACTACTTGAAATAGGGATAATTCGGGACTAGCAGGAGGACTCATGAATAAAACTTAATAGTAGTTGGTGACTTTCTACAGCTTAACAGTGAAATTACTGCCTCGGATCTACAGACTCCAACCTATTTTATGACACCCACTATTTTTGTCCAGCCAGAACAAACCTGATCAATCCCAAAAAAGTCTAACTGGCTGGTGGAGAAAGCTCAAGGATTCAGACAGAATTGACTAGAAGTTACGCATTGACAAAAGCATAAAGATATGTTAACCAGACAGAATTCTCCTGACAAACTCCAATGGCAAGACAGCTATCAAAACCCTCGACAGCAAAGTGCGACTGTGATTTATACACCT
>JAYKJI010000196.1:0-3855 GCA_035285405.1 Snowella sp.
GCCCCACTAATGGCCAATACATTTGGGTCGCTCCTTACGAAGACTTTCCCCTTATTATCTCAGATTGGACAACTCTCTTAACCTTCCAAATCGTGTCCCCATAAAAACCATATTTAAAAATTTGGTAGGGGTTTGGTTTCCAAATCCCCATAAAAACCATATTTAAAATTTGGTAGGGGTTTGGTTTTCAAATCCCCATAAAAACCATATTTAAACAGATCAAATTCATTTCAATTGTATGATTAATTTAAATTTAATTCGTAGGGTTTTCCCAACCCTTTTCAATATTTATAGGAATTATTCTACAATATTGAATCGGGAATGAGGAATTGTCAATTTAGGGATTAGGGATTAGGGTGGAGATTTTAGGAAAATTAGGTTGTGAATCGGAGATTTTGAGGGATTTGGAAACCAAACCCCTACGCCGTGTGTTTTGAAAATCCTGGCAAAGGGCAAGAGGGAAAGAGGGCAAAGGGTAAGGAATCCTAGAACGCGGACACAGCCAAACGAAAACCGAAATTGAAGATACGAACATCGGCATCGTACCTGAACCGATTCGCCGAGCGACAGTCCCTCGAATTGTAGTCCCAAGAACCACCGCGCAGTACACGAAGCAATTCATCGCTAGATGACCATATAATGTTTCCATCGTTTTTGATATTGTCAGGTTTGTTGGCATAGCTATCATGCCAAGGGTCTTCACACCATTCCCACACATTGCCGCTCATGTCATATAAACCCCAGTTATTTGGCTTTTTCTTCCCTACTGGATGAGTTTTACAGTTATTATCCATCAGCTTTTTATAATAATTGTCCCCGTTCGGATCAGCATCCCAAATTTTTACTGTGTTCAGCAAAGAATCGCCTGAATTATCTCCATACCAAGCATATTCTTTTAAAACACTTTGATCGTCGCCGAAATAATAACGAGTTTGCGTTCCCGCCCGACAAGCATATTCCCATTCCGCTTCTGTTGGTAAACGAAATTCCTTACCTGTTAATTGATTAAGCTTTTTACAAAATTCTTGAGCATCATCCCAACTAACTTGTTCAACAGGATTTTTCGGATTATTTTCAAAGTATGAAGGATTACTACCCATAACCGCTTGATATTGCTCTTGAGTGACAGGATATTTACCTAGATAAAATTCCTGTAAATTAACTCGGTGTTGCGGTTTTTCGTCACCATAAGCCATATCATCAGTATCAGGAGAACCCATCGTAAAACTACCTGCGGGAATTTTGACCATTTCTAGCTTGATATTTCCTGACAGAGTTTGGGTTAAGACTTGGAGACTAGGAGACGAAGAGGAGTTGGGAGATTTTGGTGATGAAGTTTGAATAGATTCAGAGGGTAAAGAAACAGTCGAATTCAAGCCTGGTTGCCGTAACTTTAATCGAATTTCAGTCAAACGATCAATTGCTTCATCTTGGTCATAAGGCACTAAACGATGCCACAACATCTGTGCCAACTTCAAGTCATTTAGAATAAATTCTGCTTTAAACGCATTATTTTTTAAAACTGCAATATCATTTAAAGTTGGCTGAATCCGCTCAGGTAAAAAGATTAAATGATTTTTCGTCTCAGGTTCAATCCTCGTATAGGGAGTTTGTACGGGCTTTTTATACTCTCGATTCAGGGTTGCAACGCGATCCTTTAAACGTTTAGCAAGTCGCTCCACCGTTGCACAATTATTTTCTCCCTGAATCTGTAAAGACTCCAATAACGCATAAGTAAAAGAGCCATGATTTAAGGCTTCTATCTCATAGGATTTTTCCCTAGGACGACAGGACGCAATAGAAATAATCCCCTGTTCTGGCTGCAATTCAATTCCTAATCCACTTTTAGCTACACTGCGACAAGCATCCACAAATAACATAATATTTCCCGCGCCACTTTGTCGTAATTTCTCTGTTATCCAAGCAAGATTAATCGCTGAACTTACAGCATTCTCAGCACTCAAAAAACTGTCTTTTGTTAATAAATAATGTTGTCCTTGCTCCTGAACACCATGCCCACTAAAAAAGAACCACAAGCTATCACCAAGGGATAAAGGCGGTTTACTTTTGGGTGGAAAACGTCTATCCAACCAATAAGATAGAGTTGCACAAGTTGGCTCCGAGGGAAAAGATTCCGACATATCCTCGATCACTGGGGAATTGTCTGTAAATAAATACGTTTTCTCAAATTTAGCCGTTTCCTTTAGCCAAACGTGCATCTTTTCCGCATCATTAACCGCACAGGTTAAATCCTGTAGATAATGATAGTGATTAATGCCAATACAGATCGCCCAATTTTTTGCCATCGTAAAGTCTGTTAAACGCGATTAACGGAAGAAAGCTTGACTGAATTAGAATATTGTAACCAATCTTGCCACATTGCGGGATCAGCAGGTTTACCATCCTCTAACAATTGTAAACTTCCTAGTAAAGCTCCAATTTCATCCGATTGAGTCCGTTCATAATAAGTCTCTAGGAATAAAATCATCGATTGAAAAGCCTCTGTTGGTGTTAACTTGTCCATTTTCAAAATTTCCTCCAGATAAAAATCTATTGAATCAGTCCTTATGTTTTATAATTCCAAAAAACTCATCTCCAAAGCATTTGGGTGCAAGCCTTGCACCCCTACATTTTATGGATTTAGATTTTTATTGATCAGTTAAATCTTTTTAGAAAATTCTTGATATAAATCCTTAAGATGTTCCTTTAAATCTTCTAAATCATTACCCTGAGTCCAATGATCAGGATACTCATTCAGATAACCCAAAAAATTACCATCATTTTCTTGCCAATAGGTATATTGTAGTTTCATAATTTGTCATTGCTCCAAAATTAAGATGAGATTCGACAGGCAAGATGCCCGTCCCACATTTTTGATCTAATCAAACGGAGACCGTTATTTTTAGATTATTTGGCTTAGGCAAAGGTTTATTTCTAGCCTGATAATCTTCGATTAAGAGTTCTAACACTTCTTGACCATTTTTACAGGCTTCTTCATAGCTATTACCGTGAGTATGAGCATAGGGGCCAAATTCAGGTAAACTAACAAGATATTTTTGGTCTTCATCTGACCATTGAATTACAATAGTATATTGGCAGTTCATTAATTTACTCCTGTAATTTTTCTAAGTCTTTAAGAGCATTTTTAACGTCTTTTTCCTGGTAGCGATCAGCATCAACACCATCTTTACCTGAAAGGGTTAAACTATAGGGTAAAAGGGGATGACTCCAAACAGTGTGACTGCCTTTGCCAGAGCGATAGGTAAATCCCGCCTTAAGTAGCATTGATTTAAGCTCTCTTATTTTCTTCGGCATTAGTTTTATCACCTGTCAATGAGAGAAATTACGGGGTTTTACGTTTAAATTTAAGCGTAATCGCTCCCTTACCACCCAGTTCACCGCCAGTCCCCAATAAACTGACCTGACCCTTGCCATTGACTTCCACCACTAATTCCACCTCTTCCAATTGCATTTTAACCTGGGATTGTTCCGCCTTCTCAAAGGCCGATTCTACTACGGACAAAAATTCCGTCATATTTTGCTGTAACGTTTGGGCAGAAACCTGATGACGATTTCTTCCAGACGGTGGCTCAATTCCCCGATAGCTTGGGCCAGTGTCATAGCCCGCTTTACTGCCTGACTCGTCATCGACGCGATCGCTGGTAATAATCCAAAGACTAGGTTCAGTATTCATACATATTGCCCCTTTCAAAAAACTCTATCAAAAGGTAACCGTTCAGGGGTAACCGTTCAGGGGGTAATCAAGAAAATGCTCCACATGGAATTGGACGGAATCACGATGAAAAAGTAGTTGTAATTGATTTCATTGCAATAATTCTGAGTAGCAAAAGTCCT
>JAYKJI010000197.1:0-3288 GCA_035285405.1 Snowella sp.
GCAATCAAAGTGACAACACCTAAACCAAGATTCAACTTGAGGGGAAAGGGTTGGGGTTCCTGCGGGGCGATCGGTTCAACGGGTGATGATGGTGGTTCGGGTAAGTTCTGGCTTGCTCTCCGAATTGCGGTGATCGTGTGTGGGTAGTGGATGTCGGGGTAGATTCGGGTCATTACGAAAATTGATAAACTTCCAATAATATTCCCATTAAATCAAGTCAAGTGTGCCATCCTCCAAGTTGACGGGCCACAGCATAAGGGCCAACGGGAAAGAGATTACGCGGGCGATCGCCTAATGCTTCGTGAGGGAATACCTACTGTGAGATTTACCGCTAAAGAGTGCCACGAAAAAACTGCCGATGTGGTGACTGAGTTTTTGGGAGTGTTGGGGGTTTAGTCGGCAGTGTGGTAAGCGTTTTCTTCTAACTTGGTTGTTAGTCTTAAAGCATTGTTTCAAAGGTGTTTGCTTACTTTTCATTTTTATAAAACTCTCGAATTTCTGCTTCCATAGTCTCTACTTTTTCTAGAAATGGTTGTGGAGTCTTTTGATGTTGTGACTTGTTTTCTAGGAATTTGAATGCCTCCGTAATGTTAGTAGCTATCTGCATTTCATTTAGGGGATTGCCCTCTTGTTGGGTTGCCACTAAAACCCATTTGTAAAAATGGTTATATTGACTTCCTGGGGAATTAAAGAAACCGTACATATTGCCGTGATTGTTTATCTCCAGTAAAAAGTGTCCGCTATTTTCATTATTGGATTTCCATGTTCCAATAAAGCAACCATTTTCTACTTTACCAATAGCGGTTATTTTTTTGCCTTGAGAATTTCTGCTACTTTCAAGCGTCACAACTTTTTCAAATCGCAAAAGTTTTATTTCTTCAAAGTGCCATTGAGGCCCTTCATCTCCATAGTCCTGATTTTGATAAAGAGATAGCCATTTTTCACTACTACTGATTGAGTTTGCTAGATTATTTTCAAGTTCATTAATAAACTTGCAAGTCTTACATAGAAGTTTTCCACTTTCGATCTCGGAGAAGTATTTTTCTTCAAGTGCCTTACGTTCTAGGTTTTCATTTAGAACAATTATGCCAATAATAAATAGTGTAACTTCTGGAATTTTATTTGACAGCTTAATTCCACCAATTTCTATATTCCAGCCAAAAAATCCAATAATCGAGATAGTAATAGATAAAAGGATTAGAGTTCTTCGGATAAGCTGGTCTGGTTTAATTTGGTCTTGTTGTGTATTGTGTTTATTAGATAAATGCAGTAATTTCATTGTGGTTTACCCTCTTGAATAAAGTGGCGAATAAAATAAGTCTTGTGGCTTTTTAAAGCGTTTTCCTAATTTCGTCAAGTGATTGAAAAACCTCCAACTCTTTACATAGTTTATATTCCCAATGACCAAAGCGGCCATCGGCATTAACGGCTCTACACCAGCGTTCTGTTGCGGCCTTTTTCTCCTCGGTTCCTTCCCTTCTATAACCCTTGGTTTCAAAGATAACGTAACGAATTTTAGGAGATTTTAAACGGATAATAAAATCTGGAATGTACTCATGGTCTTGGTCATTGTAAGTGTAGGGAATTGTAAAATTTAAACGTTCATTTTTGACAAAAGCCTCAGTGATGGGATGGGTATCAATGTAATAAGCCGTAGCCTGTTCCCATTGGTGAGTATCGGCAACGATCGCGTTTAGATGAGACTTTTCAATAGGATAAACTGCCTTAGCTGTCCAAAAGTCCACGTCATCGGTAGAACCATTATCTCGGTGGGTTTCGTAACGGGGGATTTCTGGGGCTTCTCCTGCATCGGTATCAGGATAAATAGCCGTTGATAGGTTTTCAATAATCCAGCCGTAGTAAGGAGACAACCAAGCATCCGCCAATTCACAAGGCTTAATGACTTTGACTTTTGTATGTAGGTATTGATGACAAATTTTTTGCAGTTGGGGAAAGAGAACATGAGGGGGAGCCTCACAAGTTTCCATTTGACAATAGGTTTTGGTTAAATCCTTTGCCAACTCAAAAATAAGGGTTTGTAATCGGTTGTTTTTACGGTAAGGATTCAGATCCAGTCTTTCTAGTTTGCCGGGGCCACTCATGCTTTGACGGCCTTCGTTATTAGATAAACTCGCTTTTACCTGTACCTCTGGGGGAATTTTGCTAGGGTCAAGGGTTAAAGGGGCGATCGCCTGCCAGTCAACGGTGACTTTATTTTGAACGCCCTGGGTGTAACCTTCCACTCTGGGAAACTCGATCCGATACTGAGATTTAGCCGCTACAGAATAAATGCGGTTGCGCTGCGGCGGTTTGGTTGGTTTGCCTGTGGAATTAGCTTTAAAGGGAGTCACTTCAAAGGGAACTCCGAAAATTTTGGCGGTTTCTTCAGAAAACTGATCATCTTCGTTTAGTTCATAATCCCGTCGCCGTAGTCCTCGCCCTACAACCTGTTCACACAGTAATTGAGACATAAAGGGCCGAATGCCGATGATATGGGTTACAGTCCGACAATCCCATCCCTCGGTAAGCATTCCGACAGAAATAATGCAACGTATGTCTCGCCCTGGGGGGTGTAATGGTTTCCCCAATTTAATCGCTAACTCTTCAAAACCTTCGGGGTAAAGCGATCGCTGTTGATCATCTTTAGGCCAATTCACTAAACCAATGGTATCCAGGGTTAAACGCATCCATCGGGAATCATCAGATTTAGTGTTACCTGACTCGATTTCTTCAACGACTTTAGAATCTACTCGAATAGTGTTAGTTTCGGTTTCCGTATTTTTCAGAGATTTAATGGCAAAACTAGCAACATTTGGCGGTTTAATGTCGTCAGCTATCCAGTCATAGATGACTTTCGCAATCTTCGTATTTTTGCAAACAATAATAAATACTGGTGGTCTGGGGTCATCAGGATTTTGCAACCATTCCAGACGGGTTTCTTCCCACTGTCCAGCAAGTAAACTAATAGGAGTTTGAGCATATTTCAGAACAGCTTCAGGTTTTGGGGCGGCTCCTTTTTTACCTCTTTCAGCAGGGGTCATTTCCTGCATAATCCACTGCCAAATATTGAAATAGGCGACGCTAGAGGTGATTCTTCCTGTGGTATCTCTGAGAGGAAGCTGGGGGATTTTAACCAGTCCCGACTCGATCGCGTCCATCAGACTAAAATCACTGACTACCCAGGGAAACGGTTTGTTAGCATCCTTAGCCGAGGCTCTGAGATAGTAGGGAGTTGCGGATAGGTCAACACAAAGGTTAATTGTGCGGTGTTTGTGAATGCGATCAAGA
>JAYKJI010000198.1:0-9850 GCA_035285405.1 Snowella sp.
TCACACCCTCTCCCCTTCCTCCCAGTCCCCCCCTCTCCCCTTCCTCCCCGTCCCCTCTCTCCTCTTCCTCCTATGGCATTAATTCAATGGTACCCTGGCCACATTGCCAAAGCTGAACGTGAACTAAAAGAACAACTTAAAAAAGTAGATGTGGTTTTAGAAGTGATTGATGCCCGTATTCCTCTAGCTTCTCACCATCCCCAAATTCTCGAATGGATCGGCAGTAAACCCCGCCTTGTTGTACTCAATCGGGTGGATATGATCCCAGAAAAACTGGCCAAGGAATGGTTAAGTTGGTTTCGGAATCAGGGAATTGAGGCCTATGGGGCCAATGCTAAACAGGGAGAAGGGGTGAAAGCGATTAGTAAAGCGGCTCAGGCCGTGGGAGTAACCATTAATGAAAAACGGCGATCGCGGGGAATGCAACCAAGAGCAGTACGGGCTGTAGTGGTAGGTTTTCCGAATGTGGGGAAATCGGCTTTAATTAATCGCCTATTGGGACGCAAAATTGTGGTCAGTGCTAGAAGGGCGGGGGTAACGCGACAACTGCGCTGGGTTCGTATTTCAGAGACTTTGGAACTATTGGACGCACCAGGGGTAATTCCCCTTAAACTGGAAAATCAAAATGACGCGCTCAAATTGGCCATTTGTGAAGACATTGGAGAAGCTGCCTATGAAAATCAACTCGTCGCGATCGCCTTTATTGACCTATTATTCTCCCTAAATTTATCAGCTTTTCTGGAAGAGCGTTATCAAGTGCCGCCCCAGGAAATGACTGCCGAATCCTATTTACACCAGTTAGCCAGCGATCGTTTTCAGAATGATTTAGAAAAGACTTCTCGACAACTACTCAATGATTTCCGCAAAGGTTTAATAGGTACGGTTCCCTTGGAGTTTCCAACTTAATCCATTAACTGAAAGTTTTAGAATTTTTATTAATCTTGGGGTTCCAAACTATCATCACCTCGTAATAAGCCATAAATTTCATCGGTGTAATTATAAAACTCAGTTTGTCGTTTAATTTTGTAATTACGCTCTGTGGGTAAATTAATGGTTAATTCCCGTTGTACGGTTCCTGGTCTGGCACTCAATACATAAATACGTTGGGCTAAAAAGACTGCTTCATCAACATCATGGGTAATCATTAAAACGCTACACTTAATTTTTTGCCAAATCTCAATTAAATATTCGTGCATTCTTTCTTTGGTTTGCACATCTAAGGCTCCAAAGGGTTCATCCATTAATAAAACTTTGGGATGACAGGCTAAAGAGCGGGCGATCGCCACTCGTTGTTTCATTCCTCCTGATAATTCTTTGGGATAGGATTGGGCAAATTGAGTTAAACCGACAATATCCAGATAATAACAGGCTAACTCCCAGCGTTCTTTTGTGGATAATCCCTGTAATTTCAAGCCAAATTCAACATTTTTTTGCACCGTCATCCAGGGATAGAGCGTATAACTTTGAAAAACCATGCCGCGATCGGCACCTGGCCCTTGAACTTCAATGCCATCAACGGTAATTGTGCCCGAAGTAGGCATATCTAACCCTGCAATCATTCGCAACAAAGTTGATTTTCCTGAGCCAGAAGCCCCGACTGCACAGACAAATTCGGCACTGTCAACGTGTAAATTAATGTCTTTAAGCGCGACCACAGAGCCTCGTTTAGTCGAAAAAATTTTATTCAGTTGAGTAATTTCTAGGTGCATGATAATTTCCTTTAAATTTTTTGAACTTTTAAATTAACGAGTAATTGACCATTTACAAGTCCATCGTAAAAGCAAACGAAAACTCAAATCCAGACCAAAACCAATAATTCCTAGAACAATTAAACAAGCAAAAATTTCATCGGTTCTAAGGAATTTCTGTGCTAATAAAATGCGTTTCCCTAAACCATTATCGGCAGCAACTAATTCCGCTACCACCACTAAATTCCAAGCCGCCGCCATATTGACACGAAAGGTATCAATAATATTAGGAATAATATAGGGGGTAATAACTTTAAATAAAACCTGTTTTCGAGTCCCCCCCAAAGTATAAGTCACTTCTATCAGTTCACGGGGAATAAACTTAACGGCATCCATAATCATCAGAGTATTAAAAAAAATTGTCCCGATAAAAATGAGCATTACCTTGGACGTTTCTCCAATGCCTAGATAAATAACTAACAAAGGAATAAAGGCAGGAGCAGGCATATAGCGCACAACGCCAATGATCGGTTCCATTAAACTGCGAATACTGGGGAAAGTTCCCATTAAAATGCCCAGGGGAATCGCAAATAATCCTCCCAGAAAAAAGCCTCCCACAACCCTTAAAAAACTGGTGACAGTATCTTGAATTAAAAAGCCTTGTTGTCCTAATTTTCCTAACGCCTGAATAACCGCTAAGGGAGAGGGTAAAAACACCGATTCAATGCCTGCAAAGCTAGAGATCAGCAACCATAAAATAAGCGGGACAATAATGGAGGAACTCATTAAAATCCACTTTAGGGATTCAGGAATATCATCGGTGATTCGCCAAAAAGTGCTTTGAGGAAGGGTTTTAGGTGTTGTGGTCATGGGATTTTTAAAAGAAAAGAATAATTTTGATAGCCAATATCACCCAGTTATCGAAAACCATTCTTAATTAAATTTATCCTCCTCAATTTCTCTTTGAAATGAGAACTTTAATTTTGTTTAACTTAGAAAACCACGGTCGTTTTTGAGTCCCCTGAATCCCTCTTGAAAAGGAGAACTTTAAGCTGTTAATTTCCCTATTTAGCAAGCATTATTTAAGATTTTTTATCTTGGCTTGCCAAAGCTTTGACAAATTGACCATCTAAAATGATGTTTAAATCAGGGACTTTTTTGATAAAGCCAACTCCCATCATAAAATCAGCCATTTTTTGAGCAGCAAAGGGCATATGTTTCATCGTTTTGCCAGGGCTAAAGGCTTCTAAATTTTGTTCTAAGGTAAAAAATTCTGTTCCTTCTTTATACAAGGCTAATTCTTCCTGGCCAATGCCTGCCCGTTTTGCCATAATTTCATCGGCTTTTTGGGGATTTTTTGCCATGAAATCTCGAACTTCAAACCAAGTTTTTACAAGAGCTTGAACCTGTTCTGGTTTCTCTTTGACTAATTTGGCACTGACAACCAAAAGATCGGGAATCGCACCAGGAAAGGCTTTAGAACTAATTAATTCTTTAGAACCCTTGCGCTTGAGAGCCGTTGACCAAAAGGGTGGAAAGGCTCCTACACCATCGACTTTTCCCGAAGCAAAGGCGGCGGCGGCGGCTCCTGTTTCCATCGGGACGATTTGCACATCCTTACGGCTCATTCCCTCTTTTTCTAAAGCTAAACTGAGGAGAAAATCATCCACAACCCCTTCTTCGACAGCAACTTTCTTTCCTTTTAAATCTTTAATGGTTTTAATATCTTCTGTGACAATAATTTTGTCATTTCCCGATGAGTTATCATTAACTAAAACAGCAACTTCACCATTTACAGCATCCCCTGCAAAGGCGATCGTATCGTTAAGGGTTTGACTATTTCCGTCAAGTTGACCTGCGGCTAAGGATTGTAAAGATTCTAAATAACCATCAAACCATTTCATCTGAACATTAACGCCATTTTTAGCAAATAATCCTTCTTCTTCGGCGATCGCCCAGGGCCACCAACCCGCCCAGTTACTATAACCAATGACAATGGGGGAAGTATTACTCACAGAACTACTGGCATTGGGGGTTTGTTGCGGAGCTTGATTACAACTAACGGTCAGGAGTAAACTACTGAAAAAAACGAGAATTAAGGAGAAAAAATTACGCCGTTTCATAGAGAATAGCCTTCAGAGATAACGGATAGTAAAACAGAAATAAATCTTAAAAACTGTTACTGATTAACAATTCAATAACATCGGGACATTGACTTGGCTTTTTACCCAATTTAACCATGCTTCTAAGCCTTCCCCTGTTTTGGCGGAAAGAGCAATGATGGTGACATCAGGATTCATGGAACGAACATTTGCTTCTAACCGTTTTAAATCAATCTCTAAATAAGGAGCTAAATCTAATTTAGTAATAATTAAACAATCGGCTTCTTGAAACATAATGGGATATTTAAGTGGTTTATCTTCTCCTTCGGTAATGCTTAATAAAGCCACTTTGGCGTGTTCTCCCACTTCAAATTCTGCGGGACAAACTAAATTTCCTACATTTTCCACAAACACTAAATCGAACTCTTTGGGGTTGTAATCTTCTTTTAGACGATGAATACCTCCTGCGACCATCTTCGAGTCTAAGTGACAGGAACGACCCGTATTAATGGCAATCACAGGAACCCCATATTTTCGTAGGCGATCGGCGTCCAATTCAGTGGTCATATCCCCTTCAATGATAGCCATTTTTAATTGATTTTTTAAAGCCGCGAGGGTTTTTTCTAAGAGGACAGTTTTGCCTGCGCCAGGACTACTCATTAGGTTTAAACAAGTAATGCCCCACTCGTCAAAATGTTCGCGGTTGTGATCGGCTCCTGTTTGATTGGCATGGAGAAGATTCATTTCCAATACTGCGTCAAAGGTTTGGTGCATTTTTAGTGAATAGTGAATAGTTGATAGTGAATAGTTAAATTTGTAGGGGCGAATTGCGTTCGCCCAAGTCTGATAATAAATAGCGATTGCTTTGCTACTGATCTTCCTTGTTTGTAATAAAGGGACTGATAATATTTTAAGAAACCAAGGAATACTCAATGTGGTCAATTTTTAATTCTCGACCTGAGCGAATATCCTCCATCGGCGATCGGCAGATTGGACAGGAATATTGCAAACCAATTTGGGGTTTATAATCTTGTTTGCAGGAATGACAATAAGCAATGAGGGGAATATCTTTAATTACTAATTCCACCCCTGCGAGAAAGGTATTGGAAGTTTGAACTTCAAAGGCAAATTGTAAACTGACTGGTTCAACACAGGTAAATTCACCAACCATCAGATGAATTTTTTCAATTTTTGGCTTTTCAGGTTGGCTATCATACCAATCTCTAACTGTCATAATTAGTGCCTTAGTCATATCAGTTTCGTGCATAGGCAATCAACTCCCAAACTCAGATTGGGTGATAGGAATATATCGGGACTGTTCCTCCACTCGTTGTAGCCAAGCTTGAATTTTTGGAAAACTAGTTAAATCAAAACCGCCTTCTGTAGCCACATGGGTATAGGCATAGAGTCCAATATCGGCGATCGCGTATTTTTCCCCAACAAAAAAATCGTGGTGAATTAAATGATTTTCCATAATTTGCAGGGCGGCATATCCCAAAGGCTGTTTTATTTTGAGTTGGGCTTGATATTCATTTGCTTTTCCCAAAATCGAGATCCAATAACGGGAAGTTGCAATATAAGGTTCATGGCTATATTGCTCAAAAAATAACCATTGCATTACCTGGGCTTGTTCATAGGCATTATCAGGAAAATAATCCGTTCCTTGGCTTAAATAAAATAAAATAGCGTTAGATTCGGCTAAAAATTGCTGGGGAGCAATTTCTAAAACAGGGATACGACCATTAGGATTTTTAACTAAAAAACTTGGCAATCGCGTTTCATTCGCAAGAATATTCACTTCTACCCTGGCAAAAGGTAATGTTAACTGAGTTAACAGCAAACGAACTTTATAGCCATTGCCAGAAGGAAGAAAATCGTACAGCCGATACATAATGATTAACTCGTAATTAAGTCCAAGGCTCATCAACGGCCATATTGGCTTCAGGATGAATATAATAGGGCTTTTCTTGACGGGGTAATTGACCTGAAATAACCAAATGGGCCATGGCATCACAGATCACACGAGTGGCCATTAAAGAAGTCATATCGCTAATGTCGTAGGGAGGTGAAACTTCCACCACTTCCATGCCACAAATGGGAGCTTTTTGGATAATTTTTCCTAACAAAGCCAACGCTTCACGAGGTAATAAACCGCCTGGTTCTGGCCAGCCTGTGCCAGGGACAAAACCCGCATCAATGCAATCAATATCGAAACTAATCCAAACGCAATCCGTACCGTCTAAAGCTCGTTCTAAGGCGAATTCGGCAGCAGCATCAATACCTCGCTCCACAATATCGGTGACGGTCAAAATATTAGTAGCGCGATCGCGGCAAACTTTAACGCCTTGACGGGGAACTTGCCAACCACCAATCCCCAATTGCACTAAATTTTTAGCAGGAGCATTTTTCATATTTGTGGCATGAAACCAGGGGCAAGTGTGCATCCGTTCATCTAAATCCGTCTCCTGGGTATCCACATGGCGATCGAAGTGAATAATACCGACTTTTTTATCCCCTAAATGCCGACAAATACCGCGCACAGTGGGAAAACCGATGGAATGATCACCCCCCAAAATAATCGGAAATGCCCCCGAACTAAAAACATGGGCAACCCCTTTGGAAATTTGATCAAAGGACTTTTCGTTATTAGCCGGAATGGTAAAAATATCCCCCACATCACAAAGAGTAATTTGCTCCCGTAAATCCACACCTAATTCAAAATTGTAGGGCGTATAAAGAGCCGAAATGCGACGAATTCCCTGGGGGCCAAAACGCGTTCCAGGTCGGTAAGTTGTCCCTGAATCATGGGGAACCCCCACGATCGCCACATCATAATTGCCCACATTCCGCACATCTTCCAAATAGGGAGCCTTCATGAAGGTATTAATCCCTGCATAGTGGGGTAATTCGCCCCTGGAAAAGGTGGGAATACTGCGATCGCGGATACTGTCTGCCGCCTCTAAACCGTAGGTTAATCCCTGGGAAACTTCCTGTTGCCAACCTGTCAGGGGTAAATGGCGTTCTTTTTCTAAGGCTTGTTGAGCCTCAGTTAAATGAGGGGGTTGAAAAGCAGATTGTTCGGACATCATTTCACCTAAAAAATACAACAACCCAGGAGCCTTCAACAACACCGCATTAAAACAGTGATCATCAAAGTCTCCCGGGCTTTTATCCCGCCGTGTAGCCAGCTTGGAGCAGAAATACTTTAAAAACAAGACTAGCCTGCTTCTCTCGGACCTGTCATTTAAGACTTAGCTTAAATCGGAACCCTAGATGCAATTTCTTTGAACGTAAACGATCTCAACTCAAAAAACAGTATCCTAGACGACAAGTTGCTACGTATTTCCCATGCTATAATTGACCAAAAATATTACTAGTTAAACATATTCTCTCTACCAAATTTTCCAAGAGTATGAAATCTCAAGTTCTTTTATTAGGTGCTCTCACCACTCTTACTTTGGGAAGTATCGCGACTCCTAGCTACGCAATTGCTCTTATTGACAACTCCCCTGCCACTAATGACAATCTTTCTTCGACAATAAGTTCTACTGCAAATACTGCTGTTTCCTTTACCATACCCGCAGGTTCTGACTATATTCTCAATGCTGTCGTTTTGCGATTAGGTGCTTATGCCGCCACTGGGGATACGCCAGTCCTAACCATTCGTCAAAATAGTGTATTGGGAACTAATCCTAGCTCAACTGTGTTAGCCAATTTCACAAACCCAGCTGGTCAGGGAGCACTAACCACTGCATATACCTTTACCCCGACTACTAGCTTTAAATTTCTGGCAAACACCAAATATTGGTTATATTTATCCGCTAGTGCAGGGAGTTTTACCTGGAGGGGATCAAATGATGGAACGACCAACACACCTAGTGGTATCGCTACCTTTGGAGCCTATCGTCAGACGGCTAATGGTGGAACGACCTTTTCGGCTGGCACTAATTTTAACACTTTTGCAGTGGGTGCTACACCAGTGCCTTGGGAAACGAGTGATGCTGTATTGCCCCTGGGTATCATTTGCTTTGGTTTAATAGCCGGAGGAAAACGTTTTCTTGCCCTAAAGAAAAGTCAGAAATCCTAAGTAGCAACAGATATCGGTAGAGGCAAACCAAGAACCGCAGATATTTGTGATCAGAAGCCTCTAAAGTAATAGAACTTGGGCACTAGTGATGGAGTCGTCACTGGTGCTTAAACTTTAAAAACGAAAGAAAATAGAGCGAATCGATACTTTGTAAAATTATGTTTGTGTAAGTTCTGATACTAAGACCTGCCTTTTTTTAATTGGGCATCTTTTTTTTGCAAACACGATTTCGGGTTGTTACTCATACAATGAACATGAAAAAAATTAAAAGAAAGATTAATCTCGTCTTCTCAAATGTGTCAACAAATTTTAGTCTTTTTTTCGGTCGAGTTAGTTTAAAAATGACCCTTGGGAATAACAAGGAACGTCATTTAATTGGAATATTACCCATCGTTGGCTATGCTATTGTTGCTATGTCATTTGTGGATTTTGCCTCCGTTCTTTTTCCTCTCCAACTGCAAAATCCTGATTGGGAACTCAAGACTATAAGTGCTTTTGTTGAGCAAATCTGGGCTTTTTTAATTGGTTTAGGATTTATTTTCGCTCGTTACTTCAAGGAAAATCAAGGGGATGTTCGTTCTGTAGAAATATTTTTTCTAAAGTTTATTCGTTGGTTTATGTTGATAATGGCGATCGCTTTGTTACTGATGATTCCCCTTGTTCTATTGGATACTCATCGATTGCTAGTATTTCTAAATGCACAAATAAGTACACAAAAGGATAACGCTCTTAAACAGGTTTCTCAGTTGGAAACAAGCCTTGCCCAAGGAGATAATCCCGATCAAGTAAGATCTTTTGCGAAAGCTATTAATTTGTCTCCAGAAGTCTTAAACTTACCTGCTCCCGAACTTCAAAACATCATTAAAACCAATATAGCTGATGCCAAAACTAAAATTACTCAAGAAGCAGCTCAAACTCAAAAACAGCAATCTATAAATACATGGAAAAGTAGTACAAGAAGCATTGTTGGTATAACAATTACTAGTTTTATTTCTATCATTATTTGGCTCAAGATAGGTAAAGCTTTTAAGTAATCTGTTACAAATGAGATTGATCGCACCTATCTCTATTGTCATTGAATAAAATCTATGACTACAGTGGGTTAAATAGGTTTTTATCCCTTTGCCCTGAAACGTTAATATGGATCAATGATCCTCATTGACTTAGGAATTCGAGCCTCTATGACCGTTGCTACCCCTGAATTTTGCCAAGGAATCCAGCATTTTGCCCCAAGTTTGTCCGATTTTGACCGTTTTGGACAGGAACCGGCGATCACCGTTAACCAAAAAGCGATTAGTTCCCCTAGCGATCCCCAAGCCGTTTATCAAACTCTGTTGGCTGCCGATGCTCTGCGCTATTTAACCCTACAAACTACCGCCAGCAAGGAATCGGGACATCCAGGCGGTTTTGCCAGTATTGCCGATGCGATCGCCTCCCTAGTGATGTTGGGCTATAAAAACACGGTGACGGAAGTGGGACACCATGCTCCAGGCTTCTACAGCAATATGTTTCTGGATCGTTCCCTGGAAGATATGGGCATTAAAACCGTCAAAGAAATGGGCGATCGCTTTCGGGAAATGCACGGTCTTTTGGGACATTTATCGGGACAAATTCCGGGTTTATTGGCACCGGCAGGGCCCTTGGGTCAGGGTCAGCACTTTGCCATGGCGGGGGCAAAATTGCACCCAGGCGTACTCTTTCCTGTCACCATTGGCGATGGCGGTTTAGGGGAGCCTTATATTATGAGTAGTTTTGGGCATTTCCATACAGCCTATCCCGAAATCACTAACTTTTTACCGATCTTGGTTTGGAATGGTTACTCCCAAGAACATCACAGCATGGTTTCGACTAAAACCAATGAAGAGATGGTTGCATACTGGAAGGGCAACGGTTTTGCAGAAGTAATTTTAGTTAATGCCAAAGATTACGATGATAGTAATCAAGAAGGGGAATATGTAGACAGTACCAAATTC
>JAYKJI010000199.1:0-3249 GCA_035285405.1 Snowella sp.
ATTTTTGCTCCATTACTGAGAGTATAAACTCCACCACCAAATCCCAAAGTTGTACCGCTAGTTAAGTTGAAGTTTCCACCATTACTAACTCCTCCTCCCGTAATGTTTAAAGTTCCTGATTCAACATTGACTGTCCCTGTATTATTAAAAGCAACTCCAATAGTGCTTGTTGCTGTGGTGGTTTTCTTGAAAGTTCCAGAGTTATTAAATGTGCCAATACTAGAACTGGAATTATAAATATCTCCTTTTTGCAATTCATAATTACCAGAATTGTTGAGAATTGCACCATCATTGAAATACAAACGATAGTCATTCTCGATGATGGTTCCCGTATTGTTGAGTTGGGTATTTAGATATTTAGAAGAACTACCACTAAGTGTTAATGTGCCGATTTGGGTAATAGGAGTTGCTGATGATAGAGTTCCGTTATCCCAAAGAGTGCCATTTAAGGTAGTTGCGTCAATCCAAATGAAGTTGTTTGCCATGATAAACCGTCCTTAGTGTTAAATTTGTTAAGTGTTAAGTAGGTGGTTGGAATTTAAAAATGCTTCATCAACTTAGACCTCAATGCTATTGCTGATCGTTTATGAGTTAAATCTCTCCTTGACCCCAAAGAGGAAAAATTACAGGTTTCAAGTTAGACGAGGTTTAAACCGGCAAAAGCGATGAGTTGGTTATAGGCAAGGGTCAAGGCAGAGTTAATGGACATAGTAGATAAAATAGATACTATGTAGTTATATGCGCTGATTAAAAAATAATTTTAAATCTTAAGATTAGGGAAAAAGAGAGCCTCTAACCACAAAGTTTTTTCTCAGCAATCCTGAAATTAAAACAGGATTTTAGCGATCTAATTCTTTGCAGCATACCTATTCCTTTTAAAAAAAGCAACCCCTGTTCCATGAGTCAATTACTGCCAAGCTAGTAGATACAAGAGTTGGAGGCGAATGTTAAATTTTGTTACAAAACCTGATGAGTAGAAAGTAACCTGTTAAACACCACAGAGAAAGAGACAGAAAAACAGCGATCACCCCTTCCTTTCTCAACCATGAAAAAAGAGATCGCCCCTTACCGTGAAGAAAAACCGCGATCGCCCCTTACCGTGAAGAAAAACCGCGATCGCCGGAAACTGGCTAAAATCTTCCGCCAACCATTAAAAACAAGCCCTGTCCCATAAGTTAATTACTACAAAGCCAGTAGATATAAAGACTAGGGCAAATGTTGAACTTTTTTGCAAATTCTGATGAGTAGAAAGTAATTTCTCTTGGCATTTCCCTATACTTTGACCAATAACATTGAATCCCATCAATTTTTAATACCATAAAAATCTGTCCGTTGCTATAGTTTATTGTCATCAAGAACTGCCAAAACTGATTTAGGAATCAACTTATCCTTAAACCAAATGACCTGGGCTGGAGTTTGGTTAATATTCACGCCTGCTTTTTCCAAATTTAACCGTTCCGATACCGCCAAAATTAAATTATTTACCTGGGCTTTTCTAACCTGAGCAAACTTTTTTTGTAAATATTCCGGTCGCCAGTAGCCCACAATTTCTAATAGATAAACTCGTCCATCGGGGTGAACTAGACGGAAATCGGGAATCATTACACTCCCTGGAATGGGAATCAGATCCACTTCCCTTTCTAATTGCCATTCAGATTTGAGTTTTTCCCAACCTTGGGCAAAGGATTCTTCTAACATACTGTCGTAGGTTTTACCCGCCGCATAGTGACTGACCAGGCCACAGCGATCGCTGAGTTCAAAACGGGTATTTTTAGTTTCTCCTGAATAACTATCCCGATCTTGAAGACTGGCTTTCAAATTCCATTTGCTAACGTGAAGGAGAGCCGGAATCATTTTGGCCAGGGACAAACCATAACGAGTATTAGCCTTAAATAAACTGGTGGGGCCATCAATAGTAATCGTAAAACCCGTATCGGCATCGCCTTCAATATAGGCCATCAGTTGGAATAATTTCAGGTAACGGAATAGTAACTTATACTCTCCTGGATCATTGCGATGGGCATGGATAATGAGATGATGAGCGCGATAGAAAACCCCTTGTACCTGGGACAGATTATAACGATGTAATAGAGCTTCAGGAGTGGGAGCCACAAAATCAGTCATAATACGGTTTTCGGGTAAATCGGCATACAGACCCCGTTCTATTTCCTCTGGTAAAATCTCCCGTCCCAATTCCGTTGAAAAATGATGGGCAATTCTTTCTAATACAGGTTGTCGAGTCAGGGGAATAATCAGATGGGTGGCGGCTTCCCCAAAGACTTTTTGACGCAAAGCGATCGGCTCTAAAGGACTAATAATTTCAAAGGTGGAAAAATGACTTTTGAGGAGATGGGCCAACCCTCGTTTAATGCGATATTGGGGACTATCCCCTTCCAATTCTCCTAATTTGCTGTCTAATTGCCCCTGGGTTTCTCCTACCGCACTATGAAAACAGCTAATTTGCTCCAGGGCTAAGGCGATCGCATTATCATCTAAAGCTAACTTTTTGGGAATAATTGTGTCTCCATTGCGACGATAAATGAGGAGATCTGACGGTAACATAGGAAAAGGGAAGCCGTGAAAGGTGACAAGCAAAGCTTTTTAAGCAATCTAGATGAATTTTATCAGAAAAACTGGGTTTAAAACTCCGTCCTTCTAGGACAGCTTTGTATTGATTTTAAGCATAGTAAATTTTGAGGCTAGAGATAACCTTTTCACTTCCTAATTGGGTTGTCATTTTTTAGCTAATTCACTAGAATATTTCTAAAGACTAATCTCAATACAACCAATGAAGACAAGGTATCAATTCAGATTCTATCCGAATCACCAACAGAGGCAAGGGTTAGCCCGACTTTTTGGTTGCGTTCGTGTAGTTTGGAATGATGCTTTAGCAATTTGTAAAGGGTCTGAACAACTACCGTCTTACAATCAACTTTCTAGCTTACTAACCCAATCTAAGCAAACAGAAGAAAGGGTGTGGTTAACGGAGGTATCGTCCGTTCCTTTGCAGCAGTCGGTTAGGAATCTCAATTTGGCTTATCAAAACTTTTTTAACTCCATTAATGGAAAAAGAAAAGGAAAGAAGCTCAATCCACCCAGATTTAAGAGTCGGAAATCGAAACAGACTGCCACTTTTACTAATGTAGGCTTCTCTATTAAAGGAGAAAAAGTCTACTTGGCAAAAATAGGCTACCTAGAAGTAGTGTGGAGCCGTCCCCTACCTTCCGAACCCTCTAGTGTCACTGTAAT
>JAYKJI010000200.1:0-22992 GCA_035285405.1 Snowella sp.
CGCTTGATGTTGAATTCTACTGGTTTATGGAACTTCTATTTGAATGCTGCCTAATTGGTAAGAGATGATGAAATCCTTACTGTGCAAACTTTCTGTTTCTCTTTTATTTCCCAACAGGTCTATTAAAAGTTGTGATTTTGTTAGCTAACCTTTAAACCCATGAGTCAAGACAGAAAGTACACTATTTTAATCGTCGAAGATTCGGAAAGCGATCGCGGTGCTTATCGTCGTTATCTCTTAGGGGCTAGAGATTTTAAGTACCAGATTTTAGAAGCGCAAACCCTAGAAGAGGGGCTGGAACAATGGAGAAAGCAATCTCCTGATTTAGTGTTAGTCGATGTTAACTTGCCCGATGGTAACGGTTTAGAACTGTTAGAGATCATTCAAAAAACATACTCATCACCCAAATTCCCCGTCATTGTCACCACGGGACAAGGGGATGAACGGATCGCCGTGCAAGCTATGAAACTGGGAGCCAGTGACTATTTAGCCAAGCATGACATTACTGCGTCCAAACTGCTTCATTGTGTGGAAAATGCGGTCAATCAATATCATCTTTCTGGGAAATTAACGCGATTACGGCAACAATTAGCCAGCCACAACTCAGCCTTAAAAGTAAAAAAAGATTTCTTTAGAACCATTTTTGATAATACATTTCAGTTGATTTGGTTATTATCTCCTGAGGGAACTGTCCTAGAGGCAAATCAAACGGCCTTAAAAATAGGCGCGTTGAGACCAGAAGAGGTGGTTGGTCGTCCCTTGTGGGAAACGGGTTGGTTTCAGATTTCCCCCGCCACCCAGCAACGCTTAAAGGACTCGGTTGCCCGTGCCATTCAAGGAGAATTAATTCGCTATGAGATGGATATTTGGGGAGCCAATCAGACCGTTATGGCGATTGATTTTTCCCTACGCCCCATGTTAGACGAATCGGGTCAAATAATTTGTTTAATTCCTGAAGGATGGGATATAACAGCAGCTAAGAGTCTTGCCACAGAACGACGACAGTTTGAAAAAAGTATTCAAAAACTGAATCAAGAGTTAGAAGCTAAAGTGGCAGAACGTACCCAGGCACTTTGGACAATCAATAACCTGCAAAAGGCGATTCTGGACAGCACAGATTATTCAATAATTTCTACCGATTCCCAGGGCATTATCCAGACCTTTAATACCGGAGCCGAAAGACTATTGGGTTACAGTGCGGCAGAACTGATTGGCAAAGCGACCCCTGCGATTATTCATGATGGGCAAGAAATCAGAGATCGGGCGGCGGCTCTCTCAGTCGAATTAGAGGAAGAGATTGCGATCGGATTTGAGGTTTTTGTGGCCAAGTCTCGCCGCAATATCGTCAGCGAGGAAGAATGGACTTACATTCGCAAAGATGGTTCTCGCTTTCCTGTTTTGCTATCGGTTACATCTCTTAAAAATGACCAGCAGCAAATTATTGGCTTTTTAGGGATTGGCAAAGATATTAGTCAACAAAAACAAGCTGAACAAGAACGCCAGCAATTACTCAAAGAATTATCGACCTTCAAATCGGCATTAGATCAATCAGCTATTGTCGCTATCACCAATGAGAAAGGGGTGATTACCTATGTTAACGATCGCTGCTGTGAGATTGCCGGTTATCGCCGCGAAGAATTAATTGGTCAAACCCATCAAATGGTTAATTCCGGTTATCATCCTGCTAGTTTTTTCCAAGACCTCTGGCAAGACATTCTGGCGGGACAGATTTGGCGCGGCGAAATTTGTAATCAGGCTAAAAACGGCAATTTTTATTGGCTGAGTAGCACTATAGTTCCTTTTCTGGATACCCAGGATCAGCCTTGCCAATATTTAATGATTAGTTTTGATATTACCAATCGCAAGCAGGTAGAAATACAGCGACAAGAACTGGCTGAACGTTTATCCCTGGCCCTCAAAGTCGGTGAAATTGGTATTTGGGACTGGAATTTAATCGATGAATCCACCTGGGATGAACAAATGCTTCATCTTTATGGTTTGCAAGATCTCAATCGTGCTGTCACTTACCAGGACTGGATTGAGCGCGTGCATCCCGATGATCGAGAAATGGTAGAAAACATGGTGCAACTAATTATCCATGAAAGACAATATTTTGAGTTTGAGTTCCGCATTATTAGAACGAATGGAGAATTACGCTGGATTCAAGATATTGGTTTGGTGCAAAGAGATGCGGCAGGAAAAGCATTACGGATTATTGGCCTTAATCAAGACATTACCAATCGCAAAAGAAGTGAAATCCAACTACAAAATCGGGCCGATGCAGAAATTTTATTACGTCAGATTACCCAACGGATTCGAGATAGTCTTGACTTGCAAACAATTTTTGATACTGCTTGTCTGGAAATCCGCGAATTTATCCAGGTTGATCGGGTGGGTATTTTTCGGTTTTATCCCGACTCCAGTTGTGATGCTGGAGAATTTGTGGCTGAATCCGTTCAAGCAGGTTTGTCGTCTGTTATTGCCATTCCCATCCATGATCACTGTTTCGGCGAAAATCATTCCGGGCTTTATGTTAAGGGACATTTTCAGGCAATAAGTGATATTCTCCATAGCAATCTACAAAGCTGCCATCTTGAAGTTCTCCAGCAATTTCAAATCCGTGCCAACTTGGTGATGCCCCTGCTCTGTGGGGAGACATTATGGGGTTTGTTGTGCATCCATAGCTGTCATCTGCCTCGAACCTGGCAAACTGCGGAGATTAACTTTATTCAACAAATTGCGGGTCAATTGGCGATCGCCATTCAACAAGCGGATTTATTTGACAAGATACAGCAAGAGCAAGCAAAACTGCTAGAAACAAATCAAAAATTGGCTCTCTCTAACGAAGAATTAGCCCGCGCGACCCGTCTCAAAGATGAATTTTTGGCCAATATGAGCCACGAATTGCGAACTCCGCTCAACGGCATTTTAGGCATGGCCGAAACACTACAGGAACAGGTGATTGGTAGTCTGAATGAGAAACAACTGAAATTTCTGAAAATCATTGAGACCAGTGGCTTACATTTGTTGTCCTTAATCAATGATGTGCTAGATCTGGCAAAAATTGGAGCCGGTCAACTAGAGCTAGATTGCACCTTAACGGCGATCGCCCCTCTCTGCCGGACAAGCCTAATCTTTGTACAACAACAGGCCTTTGCTAAAAATATCCAACTGCAAACCCAGATCCCCGAAAGCTTGCCGGATCTATGGATAGATGAACGACGCATTCGCCAGGTCTTAATTAATCTGCTCAACAATGCCGTTAAATTTACCCCTGCCGCCGGACAGATCACCTTAACTGTCACCCATTTTTTACCAGAGAGAACAAGCATCGATATTTTTCCCCAGGGATTTCTGCGTATTGCCATTACAGACACGGGCATCGGCATTGCTCCAGAAGATGGTAAAAAGCTCTTTCAACCCTTTATCCAAATCGATAGTGCGCTGAATCGGCAATATGAGGGAACGGGGTTAGGGTTGGCCTTGGTGAAACGTATTGTTGAATTGCACGGTGGCCAGGTCAATCTCAGCAGCGAATTAGGCAAGGGAAGTTGTTTTAGTTTTGATTTGCCCTGTACAAACGCAGTCTCCTTACTTTCTCCCATCGCCATTTCTCCGCCCCAAAATTCGGAAACGGTGTCCATGCCCCCGGAGCCAGCCCAGTCGCCCTTAATTTTATTAGCAGAAGACAATCCGGCCAATGTGTTTATGATGTCCAGTTATCTAGAAGCGAAAGGATATCGCCTGATTAATGCCAACAATGGTAGAGAAGCGATCGCCTTAGCCCAGGCGGAAAAACCCGATTTAATTTTGATGGATATCCAAATGCCGGTGATGAATGGTTTGGAAGCAACCCAACAAATTCGCCTTGATCCGAACCTAGTCAATGTTCCGATTATTGCTCTCACTGCCTTAGCCATGGAAGGCGATCGTGATCGCTGCTTAGAAGCCGGAGTCAATGAGTATTTATCTAAACCAGTTAAACTCAAGCAACTCGTCCTGCTGATCCAGCAACTGTTAGCCTCTCCGTGCTCAAAATCCAATTCTTGAATAGCTTGACATCTAGTTCAGTAATTTTTCCCTTGACCAGAACCGAGATATTAGGATAATAAGCAATAGAGGGTGAGACAGTTGGTCAATTAACTCCTCAAACGTAGCTAAATATACCAATATGAGTCACCAAGGCAAAGAGAAGATTCTTTTAGTAGAAGATTCTGAGAGCGATCGCTTTGTGTACCGTCGTTATCTGAAGGCGGACACTGATAACCAATACGAAATTTTAGAAGCCGAAACTTTGGCAGAGGGGCTGGAACTCTGGCAAACCCAATCTCCTAATTTGGCGTTAGTGGATCTTCATTTGCCCGATGGTAGCGGCTTAGAACTATTAGAGGCGATTACCGCTCTACCTCAAGACCTTCAGATCCCCGTGATTGTGATGACAGGCCAGGGAGATGAAAAAATAGCCGTTCAGACTATTAAACAGGGAGCAATTGACTATCTGGTTAAAGATGATATTACAGCTTTGACGCTTTGTCAAACCATTAGACAGGGGCTAAATCAGTGGATACTCCCTCAACAGGTAAGGCGATTACAGCAGCAGCTAGAAACCCAAAATTCGGCTTTAAAATTTAAGGATGATCTCTTTCGAGCGATTTTCAACAATACCTTCCAGTTTATCGGCTTAATTTCTCCCGATGGCATCGTATTGGAGGCGAATCAAACTGCCCTCAAGCTCGTCGGACGACAAAAACAAGATGTCGTTGGTTGTCTGATGTGGGAAACCGATTGGTTTAAGATTTCTCGTCAAACCCAGGAAAAATTGAAGCAATCCGTTCTTCGTGCGGCCCAGGGAGAATTTATTCGCTATGAAATGGATATTTGGGACGTGAATCAAAGGATTATTCCCGTTGATTTTTCTTTACGGCCAATGTTTAATGAGTCGGGTGAGATCATTGCTCTGATTCCTGAAGGACGAGATATTTCAGAAGCCAAACGTTTAATCCTCGAAAAAGAACAGGCGTTAGCGGCCCTGCAGGTGCAAAAAGATTTTAATCAACTGATTGCCGAAATTAGCAGTCGGTTTGTGGAAGTTAATCATGAAACGTTTGATTTTGAGATTGATCGCAGTCTGCAATTGATTGGGGAAATGATTCAGGTAGATACAGGTTATCTTTTCACCATTGATCGCGATACCGAAACCCTCAGCATGAGTCATGAATGGAGCCAACCAGGAAGTCTTCGTCAGATCGCGATCGCCCAAAATATTCCCTTCGCGGCTGTTCCCTGGTCAATGGCTTTAATCCTTCAGCAACAAGACTGTTGTGTCAACGATACGTCAATTTTCCCCCCAGAAGCGGCGATGGATGCGGCCAGTTGGCAACAATTTAATATTAAATCTTTATTGTCAATTCCCCTCATCCGCAACGGCCAGACCATCGGTATTCTCGGTTTGGCTTCCTTCAATCAGGCGATCGCCTGGGACACAGAAATTATTCGAGTCTTAACCCTGCTTAGTCAAACGATTGCTAATACCCAGGGACGAATTGAAGCTGAAAATAGCCGTCAACAGCAAGAAAAGGAACTGGTTCAATGGCGCAAACGCTATGAATTGGCAGAACAAGCCAGTGGACAAATGATTTATGAATACAACATTGGTAGTGATTTGGTGATTTGGGGGGCGAATGCAAAGTTAATTTTAGGCTATGCTGAATCTGATTTACCAGCTTCTTTGTCCAATTGGATGTCTTTAATTCATCCCGAAGATTTAAGTATTTTTCAACAGGCATTAGAAACCGCAACTATTCACCAAACGCCTTTTTTTGCTCAGTACAGGTTTCGCCATCCAGCAGGTCATTATCTTTGGCTCGAAGACCGCAACCAATGGTTGTTTAATGAGCAAGGAGAGGGAACTGGAGTGGTTGGCATGATCGCCGATATTAGCGATCAAAAAAATACAGAACTACTTTTACAAAAACAAGCCCTCATTTTTGCAAATATTACCGATGGGGTCATCATTACCGACCTGGATGGGATCATTATTGATTGGAATCCAGGAGCCGAAAATTTATACGGTTATACGAAGGCCGAAATATTAGGCAAAAGTCCTAGTATTTTTCACGCCCCGGAAGATGCAAAATGGTTGCCAACTGAAATTTTTCAAACGACTCTGCAACAAGGTTGTTGGTCAGGGGAATTCACTGTTATTTGTAAAGATGGGACGGAAAAAATTACTGCCACCTCAATAGTTGTTTTACGAGATTTCACTAAAAAAGCGATCGCCTTTGTGGGTCTCAATCGTGATATTACCCAACAGAAACAAGCAGAAGAAAAGTTGCGCCAGACTAATCAGCAACTTCAGAACCTGAATCAAGAACTAGAAACCCGAATCGTTGAACGGACGGAGGAACTATGGCAAATAAATAATCTACAGGAAGCCATCTTAAATAGCACAGATTACTCGATTATTTCCACTGACTCCCAGGGCATCATTCAAACCTTTAATGCCGGTGCGGAAAAAATGTTGGGTTATACGGCCCCAGAAGTGATCGGCAAAGCCACCCCAGTCCTTTTTGCAGATCCTCAGGAAATAGCCCGACAAGCCGCCATCCTTTCCGTGGAACTAGGGCGGGAGATTTCACCAGGGTTCGAGGTACTGACGATTAGGGCAGAACAGGGTTTGATCAAGGAAGTGGAATTGACGAATATCCGCAAAGATGGTTCTCGTTTTCCGGTTTCCCTGACGATCTCAGCCCTCAAAAATACCCAGCAGGCGGTGATCGGTTTTCTGGGAATTAGCAAAGATATTACGGAACGTCGGCAAACTGAACAGGAACGGCAGCAACTTCTCCAAGAATTATCGGCCTTTAAGCTGGCTTTAGATCAATCGGCGATCGTTGCCATTACCAATACCAAGGGAGTGATTACCTATGCCAATGATCGCTTCTGTGAAATTTCCGGCTATACTCGCGCTGAACTCCTGGGCCAGACCCATCGCCTGATTAAGTCAGACTATCATCCCCCCAGTTTTTTCAAAGATCTCTGGCGTACCATTACTAGCGGTCAGGTGTGGCGAGGAGAAATTTGTAATCAGGCCAAAAATGGCGATCGCTATTGGGTAGCCAGTACGATAGTGCCGCTTGTTGGACAATTGGGAAAACCGCTTCAGTACCTTGCCATTCGCTTTGATATTACGGCTCGCAAACAAGCGGAAGAAAAACTACAACACCTCTCTAATCGCCTCTCTGTCGCGCTTGAATCCGCCGCCATTGGTTGTTGGGAATGGGATATTGTCAGCAACACTCTCACCTGGGATGAACGGATGTATGAGTTGTATGGTGTTTCCCCCAATAACGATTCTCCCCTGGCCTATGATATTTGGTCAAATGGCATCCATCCCGATGATCGCAACGCCACCGAATCCTTGCTGCAACAAGCGGTTTTAGGTCGAGCCAAATATGATACTGAGTTTCGCGTTGTCCATGCCGACCATAGTATCCACTTCATTCGCGCCTATGGCTTGGTCGTACGAGATGAGCAGGGAAAACCCCAGAGAATGATTGGGGTGAACTTTGATATTAGTCAGCAAAAACAAGCCGAACAAACCGTTCGTCAACAGGCAGACAAGGAAACCCTATTACGACAAATTACCCAACGCATTCGCCAAACCCTGGATGTGCAAGTCACCTTTGACACTGCCTGTCAGGAGATTCGTGAATTTATCCAGGTGGATCGGGTGGCTATTTTTAAGTTTTACCCAGACTCTGGCTACGATGATGGGGAATTTGTGGCTGAAGCCTTGAACGAAGGGTTTTCTTCCGTCTTAGCGATTCACATCCACGATCACTGTTTTGGGGATGGCTATTCCCAACTCTATACTCAAGGCCGTTTTCAGGTGGTGAACGATGTTCTTGATAGCGATCTGCAAACTTGTCATATCGACATTCTCCAGCAATTTCAAATCCGTGCCAATCTGGTCATGCCCTTACTGTGTGGGGAACAATTATGGGGTCTGCTTTGTATGCACACCTGCACGGCTCCCCGTGTCTGGCAAACGTCGGAAATTAACCTCATTCAACAAATTGCTAGTCAATTAGCGATCGCCATTCAACAGGCCAATTTACTGGAGCAACTACAACAGGAATTAAAGGAAAGACAAGTCGCACAACAACAACTCACCGAACGCAATCAGCAATTAGCCCTTTCTAACGAAGAGTTAGCCCGTGCTACCCGTCTTAAGGATGAATTTCTGGCTAATATGAGCCATGAACTGCGCACACCCCTCAATGCCATTTTAGGGATGACTGAGGGTTTGCAAGAACAGGTCAATGGCCCCATTAACCCCCAACAACTCCGTTCCTTACAAACCATTGAACGCAGTGGGTTCCATCTGTTGGCCTTAATTAACGAAATTCTCGATCTCGCTAAAATTGAATCGGGTCAATTAGAGTTGGAGTGTGCTTATACGGCGATCGCCCCGCTTTGTCGGTCTAGTTTGGCTTTCATCAAACAACAGGCTTTAAACAAACGCATTCAAATCCAAACCCAAATTCCTCAAGATCTGCCGGATATTTGGATTGATGAGCGACGCATCCGTCAAGTGTTGATCAACTTGCTTAACAATGCGGTGAAGTTTACGCCGGAGGGGGGGAACGTCACCCTAGAAGCCACCTTAGCCGTTAACTCAGCTATGACTTCCCTGGTGTCAGACCCATCGCCTTCGACCCAAACTTGCTTGCGAATTGCGGTCATTGATGACGGGATCGGGATTACACCAGAAAATATCACCAAACTCTTTCAGCCCTTTATTCAAGTCGATAGTGCGCTGAATCGTCAATACGAGGGAACGGGTTTAGGGTTGGCCTTGGTAAAACGTTTGGTCGAACTGCACGGTGGCCAGGTCAGCCTCAGGAGTGAGTTAGGAAAAGGCAGTTGTTTTACGATTGACCTACCCTATCCCAATCGTGAGCAATTTCCCTCGACTTCATCACCTGAGCTAACAACGGAAAACCGTACTGAAAGGATTTCTCCTCCCACTCTGCGGTCTTCTTTAATTTTGTTAGTGGAAGATAATCAAGCCAGTGCTAGTACGATGGTCAATTATTTGGAAGCGAAGGGCTATCGTTTGATTTTGGCAGAAAATGGAGAGGCGGCGATCGCTTTGGCCCAGTCGGAAAAACCGGATTTAATTTTGATGGATATTCAAATGCCAGGTATGGATGGTTTAGAGGCGATCAAACAAATTCGCCTCAATGCCAATTTAGCCCAGATTCCGATCATTGCCCTCACCGCCCTAGCCATGCCAGGCGATCGCGATCGCTGTCTAAAAGCAGGGGCCAACGAATATGTCTCTAAGCCTGTGAGACTCAAACAGCTAACTAGCCTGATACAAGACCTTTTACACTCCACCCAAGACTAGCCTAGAATACAGAAACAATGATTAATCAAGACAGAAATTATTCTATTTTAATTATTGAAGATTCGGAAAGCGATCGCTTTACCTATCGTCGTTATCTTTTAGCAAACCAAAATTTTAAATACCAGATTTTAGAAGCGGAAACCCTAGACGAGGGGCTGGAATTGTGGAGAAAAAAATCGCCTGATCTGTTACTAGTGGATATTAATTTGCCCGATGGTAGCGGCTTAGAATTATTAAAGGTTCTTAACAAGCGATATTCAAGGCAACCCCTTCCGGTAATTGTGGTCAGTGGCCAGGGAAATGAACGGATCGCAGTGCAAGCGATGAAACTAGGTGCGAGTGACTATTTAGCGAAGGATGATATTACGGCTTCTACCCTTTGCCATACGGTGGAAAATACTCTGAAACAGTGGAATCTTGCGAAGGATATTCAACAGCTTACCCGTTTGGGGAGTTGGGAATTCGATGTACTGACGGGGAAGCTTACCTGGTCTCAGGAACTTTTTGACATCTTTCGGATTAATCCGGCTAATGCCACCCTCACTTTCGATTACCTTAGCTCCTATTTTACCCCCCATTCCAATCAGGTACGTATAGAAGCGGTGAGTCGAGCTATTCAATATGGTGAACCCTTTGAAGTGGAGCTAGAAATTATTCGAGCAGATGGAACCAGAGGTTTTATTCTTTCTAAGGCAATCCCCCAGCATGATGACACAGGAAAAGTGGTTTATTTGTGGGGAGGGACAGTGGACATTAGCGATCGCAAGGAGATGGAAAGAGCACTCCAACTAAGTGAAGCCCGTTTTCGTCGGCTGTTTGATGCCAATATTATCGGGATGCTTTTTGCTGATTTTCAGGGACAAATTATTGATGCAAATGATTGTTTCTTACAGGAGCTGGGTTATACTCGCCCAGAACTGAACCAAGGCTTAATTCGATGGGATCAAATAACGCCCCCAGAATATGCACAACAGGATGAAGCGTTGGTAATACAGTTAAAAGAAACAGGCTATTTCTTACCGGTGGAAAAGGAATATTATCGCAAAGATGGTAGTCGGTTGGCAATTCTGCTGGGAGGGGCTTTTCTCTTTGGTTCAGACGGTCAAACAATTTGTATTGCGGTAAATATTAGCGATCGCAAAAAAGCCGAACTAGCCCTGAAGCAAAATCAATATTTACTACAAAAGATTACCGACTCTTCTCCTAATATTATTTATCTCTATGACGTACAACAAAAACGCAACGTCTATGTGAACCAACAGATCGAAGTCATTCTTGGCTATACCCCAGACGAAATTCAGGCCATGGGAGCAGATTTTTTTTGCCGATTGATTCATCCCGATGATCTTCCTGTTTTGCCTGCGGCCTATGAGCGATTAGCCAAGCTGCAAGATGATGAAATTCATGAATTTGAATGTCGCCTCAAACATGCTAATGGACAATGGCGTTGGCTTTATAATCGGGATAAAGTCTTTAGTCGAGATGAATCAGGACAGGTTAAGTTAAGTGTTGGTTCTGCCCAGGACATCACAAAACGCAAGCAAATTGAAGAGGACAATCGAAAATTAAAAGAACGTTTACAATTTATGATTGCTACGACTCCGGCTGTCTTTTTTTCCTGTGTTGCAGTGGGGAATTATCGGATAACATTTATTAGCGAGAATATTCAATCTGTGCTTGGTTATTCCGCCGCCACCGTGATGGCCGATGAGAATTTTTGGTTCGATCATCTTCATCCTGAAGATCGGCCCCAGATCTTGGCAAAACTTCCCACCTTGTTTGAACAGGGAAAGTCTTGTCATGAGTATCGCTACTTACATCAAAATGGTACTTATCGTTGGATGCACAATGAACTTTGTTTAGTCCGAGATGATCAAGGCGAACCGTTAGAAATTGTGGGTTACTTTGCCGATATTAGCGATCGCAAATTAGCAGAAATTAGACTGCAACAGATCAATCAAGAATTGGCTAGGGCCACTCGTCTTAAGGATGAATTTTTAGCTAACATGAGCCACGAACTCCGTACCCCCCTCAATGCTATTTTAGGGATGACCGAAGGTTTACAGGATCAGGTTTATGGCCCCATTAACCCCAAACAACTCGATTGCTTAGAAACCATTGAACGCAGTGGTTTTCATCTGTTGGAATTAATTAATGACATTCTCGATCTTTCTAAAATTGAATCCGGTCAGTTAACGTTAGACTATAACCTAACGGCGATCGCCCCGCTTTGTCAGGCTAGTTTAGCTTTTATTCAACAACAGGCTTTCAACAAACATATTCAAATTCAAGCACAAATTCCTCAAGATCTGCCGGATGTCTGGATTGATGAGCGACGCATTCGTCAAGTGTTAATTAATCTTCTGAATAACGCAGTTAAATTTACGCCAGAGGGAGGAAATATTCTCTTAATCGTTGCCCCGATTGCTAGTCCTGCTGCTCAATCATTTTTGTTGCGGATTTCGATCATTGATAACGGGATTGGGATTGCACCAGAAGATATCCCCAAGTTATTTAAGCCCTTTATACAAATTGATAGCGCGCTCAACCGCAAATATGAGGGAACGGGTTTGGGGTTAGCCCTGGTTAAAAATATTGTTGAACTGCATGGTGGCCAGGTAAGCCTTCAGAGTGAGTTAGGAAAGGGCAGTTGTTTTAGCGTTGATTTGCCCTGTGCTGATTGTGAGTTATTTCTTCCTAACTGTCCGATGGCCCCCAGCATTTTGGCAGGGGAAAGTCACCAACAAAAGACTCGCGCAGAATCAAGCCGTTCCTTTTTAATTTTGTTAGCAGAAGACAATGCTGCTAATGTTTTGGCTCTGTCCGATTATTTAACGGTTAAAGGCTATCGTTTGATTGTGGCAAACAATGGGGAAATGGCGATCACGTTGGCCCAGTCGGAAAAACCGGATTTAATTTTGATGGATATTCAAATGCCAGGTATGGATGGTTTAGAAGCTATCAAACAAATTCGCCTAAATGCCAATTTAGCCCAGATTCCGATCATTGCCCTCACCGCCCTAGCCATGCCAGGAGATCGCGATCGCTGTCTGAAAGCAGGGGCCAACGAATATGTCTCTAAGCCCGTAAGACTCAAACAGTTGACTAACCTGATACAAGAAATGCTTGTCTCCGTCAACGAATAACCATTAATTACGATAAATGGGTTCTGTGGTAATTTCCAAACGCCGATCTAAATAACGGGAAATGTTAATGCGACCATCGCGATGGGTGGTTAATAATTGCCGATTTGCCTGATTGACCGCAATGCCACGAGCTTCACTGGCGTAGGCTTTCAGGGTTTCTTCTGTCACGATATGATCCAGATCATTGGAGATAATCACGAGTTGGGGATGACAGTATTTAAACACCTCCGCGCAATAGCCATCCGCTTCTCCGTGAGTAGAAGCCACAAATAAATTCACTTTTTTTAATCGTTCAACAAATTCAGGATGCTCTAACAGCGATCGCCAGCCTGTCACCTTCAGATCACCTGGAAAGACCATTTTTAGATCATGGTAGGATAAAAACGTTACTAAACTGAGATCATCTAATTCGGCCGTTGGTGAAGCATTGTTCCAGAAAAAAGTTAAATGGAGATCGTCAAAATTAATGGTATGTTGAAAAGCTTGTTGTCCTTGTTTTTCCTTGGTAAAAGCCTTTAAGATATTACCGATACCCAGATTGCTTAAGGTTGCAGTGGCCAAAGCTTCAGCCGTAATAGTGGGATTGGCGACAATAAATTTAGGCGTAAAGAAATTATCAATAAACTGGGTTAATAATGCCGAAAATCCTGCTAGGTGATGTTCACTATAGGACGGTAAAATCAAACAATCTACCTTGGTGTGATGGGTTTTGAGTAGATACATCCCCGGACTAAAACCCTTCTCAAAATTGTAGCCACAATCGATCAAAATAGTATGATCGTCATCCATATTAATGGTGGCACAGAAGCCATGTTCAACATTGAAAAATTTAATATCCATAAAAATTGCCTCCGATCAATGAGCAGTAACGGTCAAAAATAGTGGATTTAAGTGATCCGAATTTATTCATCTTCAAGATTTTTTAAGGTGTCTTGAACATTAACTAAGTGATTATTGAATACCACTAAGGCGGCATCCAGTACCGTAAAAATGGCCGGATCACGGATGGAATAAAAAACGTAATTGCCCTGTCTGCGAGTTTTCAACAAATTATGACGGCGTAGAATCGCCAATTGCTGAGAAACAGAGGTTGCTTCCACCTCAAGCCCTTGGGCAATATCGTTAACGCTTCTTTCTCCATCCCGAAGAGCATCTAGGATCTGGATACGAAGCGGACTAGATAGCACTTTGAAGAAATCAGCCTTAAAGTAGCTGGCGGGAAAGGGCATCTCAACAACCTTGAATCTAGCTACCTATATAGTTTATCAGATAGGTTCGTCCTAGATCTTCCTTTTGTGACTACAATGGCACCCATGCTGTTTTTGCTAAATGGATCGCTCCTTGACTGAAACTATCCTCAATGGCTAAAATACACTAAGTCAATCAATATTTTGTATTTCATGATTAATCTTAAGGGAAATGAGGAGTATGGGAGCGATGCCGAAGGCACGGCTAAAGCCGCACGCCTGTGTGGGGCAGGTCAAGGATGGCGGAAGATCGGGGGATTAATATTGGTGGGTATTGGTTTCCTGCTATCTCCCCTTTGCTGGTGGAATGATCTGATTTTTAATCTTCCTCTGGCCTATGGTTTTGGTCATCTGTGCAGTTGGATTGTGCCGCAATGGTTAATTCCTGGGGCGATCGCGGGTTATTGGTTATCTAATCTAGTCGGTATTGTCCTAATGCAGGCGGGGACGGGACGAGTTTTGCAATCTTCCTCTCAAACCACCAGTTTCAAGCAAACATTATGGTCAGGGGTGCTTTCCTCCACGGCTTTTACGGTGGTGGTCGTGCTTTTAGTCCATTGGCAAGTTTTAGATCTAACGAGCTTTGACCCTAGCACTCTTTTCTTAAATGGTCAAAATAATTAGTGAGCCAATTTTGCGAAGTAAACGGTCACGATGGCTACTCTTACTGGGCATCGTTTTGTCATGGTTATTATTTGTCGGGTTGGCGATCGCGGTTCAGCAATCTCCCCAGGGAATCTTTCAAGAACAAAACCTATTATGGGCAATTCATCACACCGCTAATCCGGTTTTGGATCAGGTGGCAACCATCGTGACTGCAATGGGGATCTACGGGGGAACCTTACCTATTCTAGTCATTTTGGGGATTATTCTAGCCCTGGCCAAACAGTGGCGATCGCTGTCATTTATTGCCGTCACAGCCTTAGGATCCGTTGTCTTAAATTACCTAACCAAAACCCTGATTGCTCGACCTCGACCCTATCTATGGGATAGCAGCTATCACGGCCCCACTAATCCGGCTTTTCCCAGTGGCCATGCCCTGTCGAGTTTGATGTTAGGGATGATTTTAATCCTTTTGAGTTGGGGTAGTTGTTGGCAGCCGTTAACCGTAATTGTCAGTCTTATTTTTGCCCTTACCATTGCCTGGACAAGACTCTATTTAGGGGTTCATTACCCCAGTGATATTTTAGGAGGTTGGTGTTTGGTGATCGGCTGGACTTTGACAATCTATCAACTCTTTAGTAAACCTCAAATTTAAAGGCATACCATCCTGAAAAATCATGAGTTCCCCTGGTTGAATATTTGTCCAAACTTCATTATCTGTTAAGGGTAAAGTCGCAATAATAGCAACCCGATCCGCTTGATTGGTTAAGGCTTGAAAATCGACGGTAATATCTTCATCAATTAAATGGGCGGCGGCAAAAGGAGCTTGACGGATGAGATAATTTAACTGGGTTGAGCAGTGAACAAATAAATATTCACCATTAGAAAGAAGATAATTAAAAGTTCCTTGTTGAGCTAAGGATTGAGTAATCACCGCTAAAATTTGATAGAGTTTCTCTAAGGTCGGTTGACCCTCAGGAAAAGCTTGGCGCAGTGTTTCAAGGATCAGACAAAAGGCTTTTTCACTATCTGTTTTACCGACTGGTTGATAAAGTCCTTGCAATTCTGGTTCAAAATTTTCTAAATTTCCATTATGGGCAAAAACCCAATATTTTCCCCACAATTCCCGTTGAAAGGGGTGACAATTTTCTAAGCCCACTTCCCCCTGGGTGGCTTTGCGAATATGGGCAATCACCTGGGTTGATTTAATGGGATATTGTTTCACCAGTTCGGCGATCGGAGAATGGATAGAAGCATGATCATCTAGAAAAAGACGGCAACCTAAACCTTCAAAAAAGGCAATTCCCCAACCATCTCGATGTTCGTCCGTTTTCCCTCCCCTAGCACAAAAGCCCTCAAAGGAAAAACAGATATCCGTTGGCACATTACAGTTCATGCCTAGAAGTTGACACATGGCAAGATTCTAGAATTTAAGCAATTAGCCGCAATGATGGATCTAGTGTCAATCTCTCTGCAACTATGCCTATTGTAGAATATTTATTAGCGATCTTCTCATAGTTTTTCCTTCAATCACTTTAATGGCTCAAGGACTTTCTGATAGTTCCCGTTTAGAAAATCCCCAGAAAAATAGTACAACAATAACGGATAAAACCATCCATTCGGGGGGAACATAATCAGGTAATAGGGCTTTAAAAAATAGACGAATTCCAACCCAAAATATGGTTAAATAAGCTGCATCTTGTAGATAGGTAAATTGATTCAGCCATTGTACAAAGATATCTGCCAAAAAGCGTAGAGCAATTACCCCAATCATGCCGCCAATTAAGATTAACCAGGTTTGGTCTGAAAGCGCGATTGCCGTTGTGACGCTATCCAAAGAAAAAGCCAGATCAGTAACAGCAATGAGGGGAATAATCTGCCAATCAAAGGTTATGGGAGTAGTTTGATAATTTAAGCATAGTAATCGTCATTGAGTCTTCTTGCTCATCCGATAAGCGTTCCCAGAAATATTTTACCGTTAGCCAAAGTAAATACAAGGCTCCTGCCAATTGAAATTGCCAAAATTGAACAATCCATGTTCCCAGAATAATCAGGGTAATCCGTAAAATGAAGGCTCCCCCTAAACCCCAATTGAGAGCCTGTTTTTGATGCCTTTCTTCTGGCAAATGTTGTACCAATGTAGCTAAAGCAATGGCATTATCCGCAGACAAAACCGTTTCTAGGGCCACTAAAGAAAGTAAAACTCCAGTCGTATTGAGAAATAGATTTTCGCTGACCCAGGGGGAGAGTTTTTCTAACATTTTAGGAAAATAAAAAAGGATAAATTAATTAATATTTAAGAGGAAACAGTTATCCTGAGAATTATTCAAAAGTCATGGTGCTAAGGGGATTCAGGGGTACGGTAAAGAGATAGTAAATAACACCAGAACCGAGGATTAAAATAGCAAGACTAAAAATAATGACCCAACGATCCGCCGGTTCATAGGTATCTTCATCGATATCGTGGCGAACCGCAAAATAATGCTGAGTGGAGAGAAAAACGGTGACTAAACCCACCAAGGAAAACACTAAACCTAATTTCCAACCATTGCCAGGACTATGGACGGCCGGGGGCTGAAACATTCGTAAACGGGCAATTAAAACGCCGAATCCCATCAAGGCGATCGCACTACGCATCCAGGCAAGATAGGTGCGTTCATTGGCTAAATGATCCCGTACCCGTGAAGAATTACGACGTTTAGGATGGTCGGTCACGGTACTAGGGGAAACGCTTAAAGAAGAGTCGGTTGAGGTGGGTGAGGGCATATTTTTAAAAAGTAAGAACATTGTTTTTCTCCAGTTCATTTAATTGTGGAACGTCATTTAAGACCGATCAAATATAGATTCTTATGGAAGTGGGATATTTAATAACTTTAATAATTCATAACTCTGACTGTCCCAGAGAATCAATAAGCCCAGTCCAATTAGCACAAAAGGGACAACTTTATGGCCATAACGGTTGAGCACTTTACCAATCATCGGTTGTCTGGTTAAGCCATAGGCGATCGCACACCAAACTCCCACCAAGCTTAAAAAAGTTATGATCACGACCAGTAACTTGAACCAGGACAAACTGGCAAAAAAAGGAACATAGATGCCAATATTGTCTCCACCATTGGCCAAAGTAATGGCCGCAACGCTGTAGGTTTGGGGAGCAAGTAAGGGGTTAAAGTAGGAAATCAATCCCGAAAATTTAGGTTGAGATCGCTTGCCAGAGGCAATTGAGGGAATTTCGGGCGTTTGCGTTTCAGGATTTAGAATTTGTTGTAAGCCAATATAAATAGGAACTAAACCCAGTAATCCAGTCCAGGCTTTAGGAATTATTAATCCGCCTATAAAACCGGGCAAACTTAATAGCAGTAATCCTATAAAACCTAAATACTGACCCAGAATAATATGGTGAATCCGAAAAGAGCTATTGACTTGGGAAAAGAAAAACATCAGGATCAGAATGTCATCAATATTGGTTGCCGCAAAAGCCGCGATCGCCGCAATGATAATTTGTAACAAACTTTCCATGATCTGATGCTTGCAATTGCTCCTAATCGGGTTCAATGGTAAGGTCGTGGGTGACAGGCAGCATAATCTCTAAATCCTCTGAACACGGACGAGTTAGACTTAACCAACACCCTGCACTCATGATTAACGTCAGGACAACTAAACCTCGATTTTCTAAGGTATGGCTATCTATCAAAATTAAAATACCCAAACCAATTAAGACAAAGGGAACGATAAAATTACCGTAACGGGTTAGGTTTTCTGCTAATACCTTAATCTTGGTTAATTGGTAAGCAGCATAACACCAAATTCCCACCATCACAAAGAATTCCGTTAAAATAATCGTCAAACTTTCCCAAGAGCTACTGGCAAACAACGGCATGTAAATACCAATATTGTCCCCCCCATTGGCAAAGGTGATGGCTGCCACCCCATAGGTTTGAGGTGAAATAAAACTGTGAAGCGGGGAAGCTTGGTTTAACTCAGTTGTAGTTGCGGACGTTTCCTCATCGTCATCGGGATTGAGCAGACGACTAACCCCAATAAAAATGGGAACCAATCCTAGTAAGCCAATCCAAGGTCGAGGGAAGAAAAGACCGCCAAAAAATCCGGGTAAACTGGCTAAAACTAAAGCTCCAAAGCCTAAATATTGGCCGGCAATGATTTGTCTGCGACGAAAGCTGGCATTAACCTGGGTGAAAAAAAGCAAGAGAATGAGAATATCATCCAGATTAGTGGCACAAAAAGCGGTAATCCCTTTAGGAATAGCTGTTAATAGACTTAATTCGGTCATTTTTCACTCCTCAATTTTGATAGGGACGGACAAGGGTAGAGGCCACCAGAACCTCTTCTCTAACTAAAAATTGATCATGGCTCTCCTCCACATGGCGTTGCATTCGACGTGCTAATCCAGGAAAGCGGAGGCGTTGGATCACAAACCAACTACAGGTTAGGGCTAAATACAGGAGGAAAAGATAGGGAAAGGCACTGTAGGGAGCATCGGGAATGGGAAACCAAGAACTGCCTTCAATCCCCACACTGCCGAGGATGGGTATCATCATAAACAGTACGGCTGAAACGGAGAAAAAGATATCCCGACGGCATAGTTTCCGAATTTTATAGAGATAGACAGGGGCCGCCACAGAAATCAAGATATAAACCGTCAGAAAACCATAGCTGGCGATCGCGCCCAGATAACCCATACTGTCAAATAATTTGATCCCAGAGAAGGCTAGAGCTGTTGGGACAAGGAAAAGAATCAGAGAACAGAGAGTAACTGCATTGTGGGGGGTGCGATTGGCCACATGGGCCGAACCCAAAGAGGCGGGTAATAAACCATGACGGGCCATGGTAAAAAAGATTCTAGCGGCCGGATTCAGACTGCCTAAGACACAGGCAAAGAAACTAAATAAGGCTCCAATCCCCACTAAATCGCCTAAAAAGCCAACCCCTGCTTGCTGTGATAAAAATCCCAAGGGTTCCTCCGTCGTGGCGATCGCGACCCCTGTCCCTTCAAATCCCAAAACCTCTATATAGGTCGTGACCACAAAGAAAAGTCCCGCTAAAATCACACTCCCCATCACCGCTTGAGGAATAGTTTTCAGAGGATTCTTGGCCTCATCTCCCAGGGAAGTTGCACTTTCAAAACCGGAGAAACCAAACATCACTAACACTAATCCCATGGCCACTTTGCCAGGCGTAACGTCCTGAAGTGTTAACTGGGCTGTATCCCAAGCAAAACCGTGATGTTTCCAGATAATGATGGCTAACACTGCAATCAGTGCTAGAGAAACCCCTTCCAGCCAGAGCATCGCCACTGCTGATAATTGAATATCTTTATAGGCCGCATACCAGGCAATGCCAGCCCCGATCGCCAATAGACTAATGCTGGCCGGATGCAATCCCCAATGTCCTAGCAGAGCCAAGCTGAAATTAGCAAAGCCACACAGTACAGCCATGCCGGTAAAAAGATAAGCTAAGACCAAACTCCAACCGCATACCACTCCAGCCGTGGGCCCTAACCCCTTGGCAATGTAGGAATAGAGAGAGCCCGGAGAAGCAGAGCGACTGGCAAATTGATTAATATTGACACTAACTAATACCAATCCAACCAAACCGAGTAAAAAACTGAGCCAAGTACCATTGCCAGCCAAAGCAACAATGAGGCCAATATTGGAAGCCGGAATGGTAGTCGGAGCAATGACAGCAAAGGATTGAGCTAATACTTCTCCGAAGGAGAGGCAATCTGGCTTTAATCCATGGTGACTGCGGTTAAGGGTTACTTGAGTCGTCATCGTCTAGGGCTAAGAGCAAAGCTTAGAAAGAGATTTTCTGTGCCACTGTCGGGGTTAAGTCCGCGTTAAGAAGCACTCTTTCACTCTAGGGAAGACTATCAATAGGATCAAATATTCTTTTTTGTTAAATGGATAAATTAAAGTGATGCAATGGCGATCGCCCTTCTGTGTCCATCGGTAGTGATTGAACTGTAGTGATGCCAACTTAAAGCTTTGCTAATTGGGCGTTGTCGTCATAGATAAAGTACCAAATAGCCCCAATGTGATTCTCCACATTTTTAGGAAAAGAGAGACTTTTTCTTACTAGTTGAGGAATCCTTGGTTGAAAAGTATTATTCAATCTGGCAACATGATGGGTTTGCTTCGTCACCATTACCATTCTTGATGCTGTAATAAGAGCCACAACGAGGGCAAAATAGTTTAAGATAAGATTAGTTTCTGCGGGACAATATTGTTCTGACAATTCCTGTTTTACGGTCAATTGAGTTAACAGGAAAAAGAAGAGTGCAAAAAATGGAGTTATAAAAAAGTTAATTTGGGGGCTAGGTTTGACAAATATTTATATCAGTTGATACCCCACCCGATCTTTACTCTATCAGCTTTTTAGATCGCCACTACTATCGAATTTCTACCAGAAATCAGACTTAGGACTTAGAAAACCCCATTAGAAAAACAAAGGCGATCGCACCCTGAAGACAGTGTTCCAAGAGTAACGAAGTTGGCGTAAAGACTGCGGCAGCTATATTAGGGTCGCGATCAAGGCAAATGTGCCAAAGGAGGGAACTTTTGAGACAAAACCTAGTCCCAGATTCATGACCTAATTTTCTGAGTTAGCTGAAAAACTTTCCACTTAATGGGAAATTAACCATTATGTTTAGATTGGCCCCTGACCAGTAACAAGCGCAAAGTTTGGTTGCAATAGCTTATTATTGATGATCGCAGTAAGGGTGAGGAGTCCTTCGTAATTTTTATTCACCGAGTTTAATTGTCCGAGGTTTTTAAAACATGAATTCTTTGATGCGTTGGAGTACTACCTTAGGATTAGTGGGAAGTACCGTATTAGCCACTTGGTTAGGTCAGACCCTTAAGGTTCTTGCTCTACCGACAGATGACGTGATTAAAATTTTGCAAGGCGTTCCCGTCTTTACCATTTCGGATGCTCAAGGTGCGCCGTTAGTAGCGATCGGCGAAGGAAATAAAAAAGTAACTGGCGTTTTTATGAGCCAACAGGAAGCACAGAACTTTTTTAATCAACTGAAAAAACAGAAACCCGATGTGGCTGCTAAAGTGACGGTTCAACCCGTTTCTCTGGGTGAAGTTTATAAAATTATGGTGGCCAGTGCGGGCAAACCCGATAGTCTGAGTTTTGCCTATGTTCCCGCTCCTAGTCAAGTTGATTTGGCTAAAAAGTTGATGGCTTCAGCCGGCCAGCAGTATCAGGGAGGCGTTCCTCTTTTTGTGGCTCGTGGTGGCAAAGAACAAGGCTATCTCACCATTCAGCAAAATAATGAGCAGGTAATTCCCTTTTTCTTTGAACAAAAGCAAATAGAGGAAATGGTGGCTCGTTTTAAAAAGGACAAGCCGGATCTCGCCTCAACGGTCAAAATTGATGTTGTCCCGCTAGAGAATGTCATTTCGACCCTACAACAGAGCAACGACGATATGCTCAAAAAAATTCGCTTTGTGCCGTCGGAAGAATCGTTAGCCTTTATTCGCTCATTGATGGGTAATCAGGGGAAAGGGCCAGCCCCTGCTGCTCAGCCTAGTCCAGCCCCGAAAAAATAAGATGATGGTTTGGGTTGGAGGTCAAGCTCTGGCAGATTGGCGAAAACAAGCTCAAGCTGAGGCGATCGCGGCCCAAATCGCGCCGGAAGAAGTGGACTGGTTGCTGCAACAATGCACCGATCTGGATAAGTTGTCACTGCGGCTGGGAACCTTTGCGGATCAAGACAAAATTTTTTGTACTTACTCGTTAATGGTTCTTAGTCAAATCTGGCAAAAACGCTGCCTAGAACGCTGTCCCATACAATATCTCGTTGGAGCCGCTCCCTGGCGGCATTTTTTATTACAGGTTTCTCCGTCAGTCTTAATTCCTCGTCCCGAAACCGAATTGTTAATTGATCTGGTGTTGGATCAGATCCGCCATTATCCTGAACTAGCTACGGGAAACTGGGTTGATTTGGGAACTGGCAGTGGGGCGATCGCCTTGGGATTAGCCTCCGTGTTACCCCAGTCCAATATTTACGCAGTGGATCAAAGTGCCGATGCTTTGGCGATCGCGGTTAGGAATGCCCAAAAATATGATTTAGCCGACCGTATCCAATTTTATCAAGGCTCCTGGTGGCAACCCTTGACAACTCTGCGAGGAAAAATAGCTGGCATGGTATCCAATCCTCCCTATATTCCCTCCTCTGATCTTGCTGGCCTACAACCAGAAGTTGCCCATCATGAACCCCGATTAGCTTTAGATGGTGGAGAAGATGGCCTAACCGCCATTCGTTATTTGATCAATACCGCCCCTGCTTATCTTCAGAGTCAGGGCCTTTGGCTAATAGAAATGATGGCCGGTCAGGCTCCCCAGGTAGCAACCTTGTTAAAAGAACAGGGCAGTTATGACGCTATTCAGATTTTCAAAGATTTAGCCGGTATTGAACGCTTTGCCCTAGCCCTACGCCGCTAATTCCCCCCTCTTCCCTCTCCCCTAGTCTCCCCCTTCCCCTAGTCTCCCCTCTCCCCCAGTCTCCCCTCTCCTCCCCATCCCCCCCTTCCCCTAGTCTCCCCTCTCCCCC
>JAYKJI010000201.1:0-15337 GCA_035285405.1 Snowella sp.
GAGAAAATTTCTTTCGTCTGTTGTATTGGCTAATTTTGCCTGAAAAGTTGCGATCGTTTTTTCTGCTTCTTGCCAATAACCCTGGGCAATACTAGAACCCGAAACCCAAATTTCTCCTACTTGATTATCACCACATTCTAAACAACTTTCAGGATCGACAATTTTGACCTCTGTATCTTGCCAAACATGGCCACAACCGACAAGTTCCTGATAATTTTCACTATCTTTCTCTGCCTCTACAATTTGATTATCTTTCAAGGATTCTGACTGAACATTTAAGTAAACTGGCTCATCTTCAATATTACCGCCAGAAATCATTAAGGTTGCTTCTGCCATGCCGTAACAGGGATAAAAATATTGAGATTTAAATCCAGAAGATCGAAATTTATTACTAAAATTATCTAGGGTTTTTCGTCGTATTGGCTCTGCTCCATTGTAGGCACTTATCCAACTGCTTAGAGCAAGACTTTTCTGTTGTTCGGGTGTAATTCTTCGCACGCATAATTCATAACCTAAATTTGGCCCTCCACTATGAGTTGCTCGATATTTCGTGATTGCTTGTAGCCAGAGCATCGGATTTTTTAAAAAAGATTCAGGCGACATTACAACACCCAAAAAACCTGTATAAAGCGGTTGAATAATACCATCAATCAAACCCATATCATGAAAACTCGGCAACCAGGTTACAGAAACACTTTTTTCTGTAAGTTCAAAAGCTTTTTGAATATAAACGGAATTATGGGCAATGTTATCATGGGAAATCATAACTCCTTTGGGCGAACCCGTTGAACCCGATGTGTATTGGAGAAAAGCGAGGTTGCGACCACTAAGATTTGGAAGGGAAAACGTCAAATCCTCGTCATTCTTCAGATTATCTGTTGCGAAAAACTGTGTTTCTGAAAAATCTAAAAAGCTTTGAATTTTGAGTTGAATATTTTCTAAAAGAGAGTGGGTTGTCAGAATAATTTGCGGTTGAGAATCTTCAATAATGGAGATCAATCGAGACATTTTTTGATTACGCTTGGGAGGGTAAGCTGGAACTGCGACAATTCCCGCAGATAAACATCCTAAAAAAGCCGTGATAAATTCTAAACCTTGAGGATAAAGTAACAAAGCGCGATCGCCTTCTGAGCAAAAAGACTGCAATTTAACAGCGATCGCTCTTGATTGATCTTGTAATGTTTTGCAGTTAATACTCTCTTCTTTATTGTGGCCATCTTTAAGGAAAATATAGGCTAATTGATCAGGAGTTTGTTTTGCTCTTTTGTCAAGAACAGTAATGAGTTGATCCATGAATACTTGTTGTTTTTGATAATTTTGTATCTTCGCTTGATATTTTTTGCCTACTTATTTAAGTGGGTTTTATTGTTTTATTTTAGGCTCGTGTTTTATGATAGTCTGTTTTTGTGGGTGTTATCTCTTTTTTGTTGTGAATTTTTCCTATCATTGTCAAGCAAATTGTTCCCATACCCAGGCCAGAGCAGGAATTTTCCAGACTCCCCATGGCCCCGTTGAAACTCCCCGTTTCATGCCCGTTGGTACGGCGGCTACGGTTAAAGGGATTACTCCTCAGCAGTTAGCTGCAACCCATGCCCAGATGGTGCTGGCAAATACCTATCATCTTCATTTACAGCCAGGGGAAAGTATTGTTGAGCAAGCGGGAGGGCTACATCGTTTTATGGGCTGGTCTGGCCCCTTATTAACAGATTCGGGGGGATTTCAGGTGTTTAGCTTGAGTCAATTGCGAACGATTTCCGATCACGGTGTCATTTTTCGATCGCCGAGGGATGGTCGCTTGATTGAAATTACGCCAGAGAAGTCTATTCAAATTCAAAATGCCCTGGGTGCGGATGTGATCATGGCGTTTGATGAATGTCCACCGGGTCAGGCTAGTCGAGAAGTGGTACAAGCAGCAACGGAACGCACCTATCGCTGGCTGGAGCGTTGTCTCCTGGCTCATCAAAGACCTCTAGATCAGGCCTTATTTGGCATTGTGCAGGGGGGAACCTATCTTGATCTACGCGCTCAATCCGTGGAACAACTAGTTAAATTGGATTTACCCGGCTATGCGATCGGGGGAGTCAGTGTGGGCGAGGCTCCAGAGTTAGTTCATCAGGTGGTACAGGCAACAACGCCGTTATTACCGTCCCATAAACCGCGTTATTTAATGGGTGTGGGAACCTATCGAGAAATGGCGATCGCAATCGCTGCTGGCATTGATCTATTTGATTGTGTGATTCCGACCCGTTTTGGCCGTCATGGCACAGCTTTGGTACAAGGAGAACGGTGGAATTTAAAAAATGCCCCTTTTCGGGAAGACTTTCGGCCATTGGATGAAACTTGTGACTGTTATACCTGTCAAACCTTTAGTCGAGCCTATCTTAATCATTTGGTGCGATCGCGGGAAATGTTAGGTTACATTCTTTTGTCGCTGCACAATATTACGGAACTGATCCGTTTTACAACCCGCATTCGAGCAGCCATTATCGGCGATCGTTTTTTGGCAGAATTTGGCCATTGGTTAAGCTCAGAGTGAAGTCTCCCTTCAGAAAAGTTGAGGCCACCGGCAGCCGAACCGTAAAACAAGTTCCCTCTCCTAAAATACTTTTCACCGTAATTTCTCCTCCATGTCTTTTTACAATACTTTGGGCGATCGCTAATCCTAAACCTGTTCCCTGAGCTTGGGTTGATGTCGTTGAAGGAATAGGCGATCGAGCTTGTTCTGCTTGCCAAAAACGATCAAAAATAAAGGGAAGTTGCTGTGGATTAACCCCAATCCCCGTATCTTGAATCGTAATCGTTGCCCATTTTTCCGTAGCCTGTAACGTTATATCTACTTGACCTTGAGCAGGAGTATATTTAATGGCATTATCTAATAAATTAGTAAACAGTCGTCGTAATTGAAAAGTATCTCCCTGAACTATACCGTTAGCTAAACAATTGATCGTAATTAAAATAGACTTTTGTTCCGCTTGAGGTTCTAGTAGCGTAATGACATCTTCCAGCAATTCTTCTAAGGGAATAATTATCTGATCTTGATGAATAAGATCTAACTCATTATCGGTACGAGCTAATAGCAATAAATCTTCCACTAAACGCCCCATTTGATTGGTGGCACTAATAATACTCTTGAGTTTCTCCACATCCTGCGGGTGAATTCGTTCCGGGTGAGTTTGTAACACTTCTACTGAAAGTTTAATGGCTGTGAGAGGACTCCGTAATTCATGGGACGCATCCCCTGTAAACTGCTTGAGTTGTTGATAGCTTTTTTCCAACGGTTTCAGAGATTGTCGAGTTAAGAACATACCACCAACACCAATCAAGATTAAGGAGATCACCTCTCCGATGCCAAAGCCCCAAAACAATTGGTGGAGAATAACTTCCACTTCCTCCGTTGATTCTGCGACGCGAATATAACCGACAATTAAAGGTTTATTAGGATATTTTTTGTTATAAACAGGAACAATTAGGGCTCGGATAGGAGGAGATTGGGACAAAGTACTAAAACCTAAGGAAAAAGGACTGGCAATAGAGATTTTTCCTGATCTCCCTAAGAGTTGCTTTTGAGCATCAAACCATTCAATACTCTGATCCGATTGTTGTAAACTTTGCCAGGATAAATCTAAGTCATGATCATAATCAAGATGACGTTTAGCCTGTTTTTTAAGATTAATATTATCTCGTTTAATCTCTTCTAGACTATGGGCCGCAGAATCAGCTAAAATCTGCAACCTCTGATCAACTTGTTTATGAAGACTACGGGCAAAAAACTGATAAACTAAAATATTAGAAATGAGATTAATAACCATCATAATGCCCAAAGAAGCTCCCAATAATTGCCAGCGTAGCATCTGAAAGCGGGGACTAAGGGCAAAAGAGGAATCAGAGCGGTTTGAGGCGATAACCCAAGCCATAAACGGTTTCAATAAAATCAGGAGCAGCACCAGCCATGGTTAGTTTTTTCCGTAAAGCCCGTAGATGAACTTTGACAACCTCTTCTCCAGGTGGCTCTTCAAAAGACCAGAGATGATCAAGAATTAAGCTACGACTTAAAACCAACTGATGTTTACGGAGAAATAATTCCAATAATTGATATTCTTTGGGGGTCAAATGTAATAGTTTATCCCCATAGGTTACTTCATAATTACTGGGATTGAGATGGAGTTCACCCCATTCTAACACGCTCGGTAAAACCACATTTCCCCGCCGTAATAAAGCCCGAATTCGTGCCGTTAATTCTGCTAAATCGAAGGGTTTCACCACATAATCGTCAGCCCCCGCATCGAGACCCAATACCTTGTCATTACTGCTATCTCTCGCGGTTAACATTAAAACAGGAGTTTGCATTCCAGCTTTTCGTAACCGTTGACAAAGTTGAATGCCGTTGAGTTTGGGCAGCATGACATCTAGTAAGACTAGCTCATAGCTAAAGGACTGTAACAGTTCCCAAGCAGCTTCACCATCCTGGGCCAGATCCACTTGATATTGTCGATCCTGTAGGGTTTCTGAAAGGGCGATCGCGATTCGTTGGTCATCTTCAACTAGCAGAATTCTCATAGCAAAAAACGAGGTTAACTGAATAGGAATTTAGCTGTGTTGGTTGCGTCTAAACTAGTGCCACCTATCCCTAATTCGGCGGTAGTAAAACCCGTTACGCCTTTAATGGTAGCGAGTAGTGTTCCTGAACCAAATCCCGTATCACCAGCAATGCCATTTCCTAAGCGTAATTGAGTGTCTGTGCCTGATACCTTCACATCTATGGCTGCGATACCTGTAAAGGCGAGTTTATCACTTCCCTTAATAAATTGATTAATAATATCAGTGCCATCTCCAGAGGTATAGCGAACAAGATCGCTCGCCCCATCATTAAGACCTAAATTGAGAGTGTCATTGCCCAGACCTCCGACTAGAATATCACTGCCAGCATTGCCCGTGAGGGTATCGTTGCCCCCACCGCCGGTCAAGAGATTGGCCCCACTATTGCCGGTCAAGGTATTATTAAGGGCATTGCCAGTCCCATTAATAGCGGCAGTTCCCGTCAAGGTGAGCATTTCTACATTCGTCGTTAAAGTATAGGTGACAGAAGATTGTACGGTATCAATTTCCGTGATTAAAGCCGAGGTTTCTGTGACTAAATCTCCGAGATTATCAACGACATAAATGTCATTTCCTAGGCCCCCTATCAGCGTATCGGCCCCTGTCCCACCATTCAGCGTATTTTTGCCATCATTACCGGTAATCCCATTGTTGAGGGTGTTCCCTGTGCCATTAATTGCCGTCGTTCCTGTTAAGATCAGGTTTTCTATATTGGCTTTTAAGGTATAGGTGACAGAAGATTGTACAGTATCAATTTCCGTGGCTAAGGTAGAAGTTTCTGTGACAATATCACCAGTATTATTGACAATGTAAATGTCATTGCCGGTTCCTCCAATAAGAGTATTGGTTGCATTGTTACCGGTGAGAATATTATTCAGCCCGTTGCCTGTGCCATTAATAGCGGCCGTTCCGGTTAACGTCAAGTTTTCAAGGTTATTTCCTAGGGTATAGGTAATGGAGGATTGCACCGTATCAATTTCATCGACAATAGTAGAGGTTTCTATGACTAAATCCCCTGAATTATCAACGACATAGATATCATTGCCTGTTCCTCCAGTTAGGGTATCAATCCCCGTTCCGCCATCCAACCAATCATCGCCAATGCCACCTTCTAGGACATCGTTGCCATTGCCACCGTAGAGGTCATCATTGTTGATCAAAGAGACACCATTCCCTCCCCCATTACCGATCTGAAGATTGGATATAAATAGGCCTGAATCGTAAACTTGATCTCCCGTATCCGCGATCGCAATTTTGATCGTGTGAGTGGTTCCCGAATTTAAAGCTGCCACTACTCGTAAGGGGGAAGAAATGCCATCGTACTCAATGGAGAGAACCCCAGTCGTATTATCGGTTAAATTACCATCGATAACATTTTGACTGAGAATGCTTAATGGTTGATTCGCATTTTGATTAAATAGGCCATAGTTAACCCCATCAACGATAATCCCGGCAATATCCACATAGGAAGTATCGGCCCATTCGGGATACTCATCCGAGCCAAACATCACATCTAAACTGACCGAATTCGTATTCGCTGGGGTGACAAAACTAAGTTCCAGTATGCTTGCGTCATAGGTAATGCCAGCCCCTGGAAAAACATTTTGAATAATTTGTTCAATATTGGCATCCCCTGGCATATCGTTAACCACACTATAGGAAGAAGACGTATTACTTAGGGGTGGTTGAGCATCACCAGTACTTAATAATATTCCTGATCCTAAAACGAAAGAGCTAGTATTGGTTGTACCAAAATTGACTGAGCTAAACAAAGAGGTCGCGGTCAAGGCTCCGGTATAGGTTGCACTGGTGATGGTGATGCCGCTATTCGTGCCTAAAATATGGTTGCCGAGATCAAAGGCGGTGAGAGAAGTGTCAAAGGGAGTGAAAATATTGGCATCCGGCGTTAAAACACTTCCACCCGAATTCGTTGTCGTATCTCCATCGCCGATTAGGGTATCGTTGCCATCCCCTCCTAGCAGAGTATCATTACCTCCTAAGCCATAAAGAACATCATTGCCAGCTTCTCCGTTTAGGGTATTATCCACTCCATTGCCAGTCAGGCTATTATTATTGGCATTTCCTGTACCATCAATATTGCTGGTTCCGACAAGAACAAGATTATCTATGTTAGTGGGTAGGGTGGTGCTGACAGTGGATTCTATCGTATTATTAACAATAATTGTGGCATCGATGATAGTAACAGTTCCTATGTCATTAGCGATCGCGGCATTAGTCGGATTACTAAGATTGACACTAAAGGTTTCACTTCCTTCCGTTAAAGTGTCATTGAGAATCGGAATAGCAATGGTTTTATTGATTTCTCCGGGGGCAAAGGTAAGGGTGCCAGTAATATTGGTATAGTCACTACCTGGATTCGCCGTTCCTGGGGTTAGGGTATAGTTAACACTAACACTACTGCTCGCTACTGCCGATAACGTCACTGTCAGAAGAGCATTGGCAGTCCCCTCAATCACATTGATATTATTGATAGAAAGTTCAGGCAGATTAGGGGGAATAGGATCATTGGTAACATTAATGCTGAAATTATAATCCACATCCTCGACAACAGTACTGGCATCTGAAATTTCCAAATGATAGTTACCAGGGTTGAGTCCTGCCAGGGAAAGAAGTTCGGTATTAGTGGCAGGATTAGCAGACTGGACGATCAAATTATTCAGTTCATCGTAGAGAGTAAGGGTTAAATCACCATAGGTATTGGGAGAAGTTAGGGCAATATTACTGCCGCCCCCTGCTAACGTACCCAGTTGAAAACTCCAAACATCGGTTGGATTACTAGCGGTTAAGGAATCTCCATCATTGGTGGTTGCTTTGTCGATGAGGCCGAGGTTAAAACTAGATTGTTCTATTGACAGACTTTGCCCTTTGATCGTGATCACCGCATGATCGTCTTCGGTTTTGAGTTGCTCTAATTTCGTTACACTTAAATTTATCCCTTGAACAACATTGGCAAAATATTCTCCTTCATCGCCCTGGGTATCCGTAGCATTGATTTGAGCATCCACAAAATGTCCAATTTCTTCTAAAACAACGGCATTTAAACTATTCTGAGAAGCGTTTTTAACAAAGCTATCGGATAGATAAATCGTATTGGTGCTACTGGCATAGGCTCCTTTGGCATTTCCTAAAGCACTACTACTAATAACTTCTATTTGGGGAAGTTGACTAAAGTTTCCGGTTTGCCATTGGGTCTGTAACGTTGCAGCGATCGCTTGATTATATTGAGTCCCATAAATGGCATTAAAGGACTGCCAAAAATTCTCTAAATTTGCAAAACTTGTTAGTTGATCATAAACAATTGCTAGATCCATTATGGTAGAAATACTCATTGTCTGTTACCCCGCTCTAAGTTAGTCAATTCACCCTTGTTCACCCAAGCTATCAAAAGAAAGTAAAGAATTTGTAAAGAAAGATTTGGTAATTATCTAATCTTAAAGAATCTTTAATATGATCATTTTCTCCGTATAATTACTGAAATTTAGGCAAGAGATAAAATCTTAACTCTTTTCAAAACTTACTGTTTTGGGATAAATTAAACTTGCTAAAGACAGACTGTTTAAGTTTAGTTTAGTGAACTAGCCGAAGCTAATTTCTATCAAAAAAGAGCGCACCAAATAAAAAATCCAAGGAAAAACAAGCAGTTTAGAAAATATTGTGATGAATGGAGAAAAATTTCCTAAACCGCAATTCCCCCTCTAGCTAAACCTAACTGAATAAGAATTGAGCCGTGTTACTAATGTCAGTGCTCGTCCCTCCTATTCCTAATTCGGCATTAGTAAAACCCGTTACTCCTTTAATGGTAGCGAGTAGTGTTCCTGAACCAAATCCCGTATCACCAGCAATCCCATTTCCTAAGCGTAATTGGGTGTCTGTGCCTGATACCTTAACGTCAATAGCGGCGATACCCGTAAAGGCGAGTTTATCACTTCCCTTAATAAATTGATTAACAATATCAGTGCCATCTCCAGAGTTATAGCGAACAAGATCGATCGCCCCATCATTAAGACCTAAATTGAGAGTGTCATTGCCCAGATCTCCGACCAGAATATCACTGCCAGCATTGCCCGTTAAGGTATCATTCCCTGCATCACCACTTAGAAGATTGTTAGCACTATTACCCACAATCAGGTTATTCAGGAGATTACCTGTCCCATCAATGACTCCACTGCCGGTCAAGGTTAAGTTTTCGAGATTGGCGATCGCCGCTAGACTAAAGGTCACTGTCGATTGAATCGTATCGGTTCCCTGGCTGTCTAACTCGGTAATAATATCGGTGCTGGTGTCCACAGAATAAATATCATTCCCCAACCCTCCGACTAAGGTGTCAATGCCGGCCCCGCCATTGAGAGTATCATTGCCATCTCCTCCAGTTAAGCTATTATTGGCCCCGTTTCCGGTCAAGGTATTATTCAGGGCATTACCTGTGCCATTAATTACGGCTGTTCCTGTTAAAGTCAGTTTCTCCAGGTTTGCCCCTAGGGTGTAGTTAATCGAGGCTTGAACCGTATCGATTTCCGTTGTCAAGGTAGAGGTTTCTGTGACGATATCGCCAAGATTATCCACAACATAAGTATCATTGCCTAAGCCACCATTCAGATTGTCGGTTCCCGTACTACCGTTGAGGACATTATTAGCACTGTTGCCGGTAATTGTATTGTTCAGAGTGTTACCTGTGCCATTAATGGCCGCCGTACCCGTGAGAATGAGGTTCTCGACATTAACTTTTAAGGTATGAGTGACAGAAGATTGAACCGTATCCGTTCCTTCATTAGCTTTTTCTGTGACGATATCGCCAAGATTATCCACAATATAAAGATCATTCCCTGTTCCACCTTGCAGATTATCAATTCCGGCTTTACCGTCGAGGGTGTCATTCCCCGCTAAACCGATGAGAGTATCATTGCCGATGCCCCCCACCAGGTTGTCATCATTGGCCGTGCCGGTGATCGTTAAGCTACCGCCATCATCATCCAATATCGTGCCTATCACGGGGCCGCTAGTCCCAATTAAATAGTCTGGACTACTGGCGATCGCTAAACTGACGGTTTTATTGTCATCGGTAGTAATGTTAGGAATAGGGTCAACGATGACCGTGGTAGTGGCGGCATTGGCCGCAAAGGTCGCACTCGTACCAATCAGACCATAATCGACTCCATTAACAGCCGTGCCACCAATGAGGTAGTTAACCGTTAGGGCATTGGTCAGATCGCCTGTACGAGTAAAAGTATAGATCAGATTAATATCCCCATCCTCCACCACACTACTAGAGGAGAGAGCCAGGGTAATATTGGGCAAATCACCATCCTGATTGACGATCGTGATATCGATAGGATTCACCCCGTTATAATTCACATCACTACTAACGATCGCATCCGTAATAATTTGATAGGTTTGATCGCCATCTCGTAGGGCCGAGCCTTCTGGATCATCGATCCCTGTCACGGTTACCGTTTGGACAATATTCCAATTGGTTGGGGTAAAAACAATACTATTGGTCGAAAGACTGCCTTCGGTGCTATCGGAAGCGTGCAGACCGATGGTGACATTACTAGAAGGTTGGGCATTTAAGACTACGGTAAAGGAGGCATTTGTCCCTAATTCGTTGGTCACTAAGCCCCCACTGGGCACATTGATATTGACCAAAAAGAGGTTATTGAGTCCCTGTTCAATGGCATTAATAATATTAGAACTATTGGCACTTAACTGAACAACGGAACCGCCTACTCCCAACTGAGTCACCAGGTTTTGATAGGTCGAAACTTGATCACTGGTGACGGCAAAAATGGGCAGAATATTAGCATCAATGAGTAATTGTTTGAGGGAGGGAATAGTGGGATAATCTTCACCTGTACCTGGTGGGGTTCCGTCTAAGACAGCATCAAGGTTATTAGGCAGAGGAATACCAGCGATCGCCGCTCCATCTCCGGCTTGATGATAGGGGGCATCGGTAAATAAGACAACGACCCGTTTTGTGCCAGTATTAAAACCAATTTCACTAGGACGGAGAGCGACTTGTAGCAGGGCTTCTAATTGAGCTTCCGGGGCATCTCCACCCGAACCAATACTAAGACCATTATAGACAGACTGAATAGTACTCGCATTGGTGGTGAGAGCCTGCTTGGTGAGGTAAACATAGTCGGTGGGATAGCTGCCGCCAAAAGGACTAATTGGCTTATCCAGAAAACTACTGACACCAATGGGGGTATTAGGTTGTAGGGAATTAATACCCGCGACTAAGTTAGGAACCAATGTCCGTACTGTTGCAATATCATCTCCAAAACTACCCGTTAAATCCTGTAATAAAAGCAGATCAAATGCTTCAGAAAAGAGCGTGTCATCGTTGGTAATTGTGCCGGTGGCGATCGCCGGAGTGCCAATACTATAGCCAGTGCCACTGGTCAGGGTAATATCAACCGTTTCATTAAATTCACCCAGGCTATCGGCGATCGGATCAACCGTTAAAGTTGCAGTACTGGCTCCCGCCGCAAAAGTGATACTCGTACCAACAGTAGCATAATCTACCCCAATGGTAGCCGTCCCACCAATAGTATAGTTGACCGTCAGAGCATTGCTAATATTGCCTGCACGAGTGAAGGTATAAATCAGGTTACTTGTTCCGTCTTCGTTCACGCTACTGGGTGCAACCGCCAAAGTCACCTGGGTATCATCATTGACAATCGTTCCCGTGATTGGTGTGGGTGTAATAATCACATAACTACCATTGGCAATAGTTAAAGTAACCGTTTCATTCGCTTCAAAGGTCGTATCAGCCGTGGGATCAACGGTCAAGATCGTTGTATTAGAGCCAGCTGCAAAAGTAACACTGGAACCTAAAACACTGTAGTCAACTCCATTCGTGGCAGTGCCTCCCAGGATATAGTTCACTGTCTGGGTACTAGTTAGGCTACCAGTACGAGTAAAGGTATAAACCAGATTAGTTGTGCCATCTTCGTTCACACTGCTGGGAGAAATACTAACGGAGATCGTTGGAGGATCTAAATTAGCAAGACTAATCTCATCGTCATAGCCGTCACTGTTAGACCAGGTGACGTAATTACCGACGATTTGGGGATTACTATCATCCTCACTATTATTGGTTAATTGGACAGTGCTAGTACCATTGTAGAGGTAGATTTCCGTATCATAGCCATCATCGCCAGACCAAACGACATAGTTACCAGAGATCTGATGATTGTTATTGTCAAATCCTTCGGGAAAAAAGTCATCAATGCTGTTATTGGTAAGGCGAAGGGTATTTGTCCCGTTATAGAGATAGACTTCATTATCAATGCCATCCCATTCCCACCAAACAACGTTATTCCCTGAGACCTGGGGAGCAGAGTCTTCAGCAAGATTATTGGTTAACTTTAAAATACTAGTGCCATTGTAGAGATAAATCTCGGTATCAGTGCCATCTTCACCAACCCACACTACATTATTTCCAGAAATTTGAGGTGCTTTATTTTTACTACTGAGATTCGCTAATTTGGTGGTAGTTGTGCCATTGTAGATATAAACTTTATCGTCAGAACTTACCCAAACCACACGATTGCCTTCTATTTGAGGTGTCGTTTCGTTGGTATTATTATTAGTTAATTGAACAGTGGTAGTACCGTTATAGAGATAAATTTCATAATCGTGGCCATCCCAGCCTTGCCAAACTACATTATTGCCTGATACCTGGGGAGCGATATCATTAGTACTATTATTGGTTAACTGGAGAGTAGTGCTGCCATTGTAGAAATAAATTTCGTTGTCAACGCCGTCCGATCCCTGCCAAACCAGATTATTCCCTGATACTTGCAGAGCATCTTCTTCAAGACTATTATTGGTGAGTTGAACGGTGCTACTACCATTGTAGAGATAAATTTCATGGTCAATTCCGTCCCAATTGCGCCAAGCAACATAGTTTCCAGATAGGCGAGGATTGACATCATCAGTACTATTGTTGGTTAACTGGCTCTGGGTCATCACCAAGGCATTTAAAGCCATTGACGGGATTATTTCTGTACTATCAGTCGTAAAAAGAGGGTTGGATTCGACAGATTGCCCCAGAACGGCCTGGGCAAAATTTGTTGCTCGATTTGTTGCCTGATTGTCTGATAGATGATGACCTTCAACCTGGACATTAAGCCAAAGTCCAATATTTTCCAAAATGATTGCATTTAAACTATTTTGAGAAGCGGTTGCTAAAAGGCGATCAGATAAGTAAATAGTATTATTGGTACTGTCATAAAAGCCCTTGGCTCCTTGCCCATCACCATAACTAACGACTTCGATGGTAGGAAGCTGACTAAAATCTCCCGTTTGCCATTGGGACTTAAGGGTTGCAACCTTAGCTTGATCATATTGACTGCCATAAATTGCTTCAAAAGATTGCCAAAAATTTTCTAACTTTGCAAAATGAGTGAGTTGCTCATTAAAAATCTCTAGATCTAGAACTGTATAAATACTCATTGCCGATCGCCCCGCTTCAAATTAACTCAGTTACCCTTACCTGATTTGATGAGACTATCAAAAAAAAGTAAAGAAACTGTAAAGAACGATTGGGTACAGCAACCTAGTTGCGGCGTTGATAGTATTCTGGGTCTTCCATAAATGCGATCGCTGTTTATCACTACAACAAAATAGGAAGGCGATCGCGACTTAATATCACAGGAAAAATGCGATCATCATTGGTTCTTAAGGCAAAAGAGAAGTTTATTCTTACTAAAACTACCGATAAAACGCAGCTATCATTGTAAAAATAAAAGCATTGTAAAGATAAAATAAACACTTGAAAATGATTTATATTTTTTGTGGGTAGCAGCATAGGTCGAAATACTTTGATCAGGGTCTGACCTAGTGAAAATAGTTGTAAAGCTCACTCGATTAAAAAAGCTAAAATCCTTTCAGGGTAAACTGTTCCATCCTCAATTTATACTCTTTTTTGTTACAATCAATCCCAAATCACAAGATAGATTACTCCATAAAACAAATTTAAGGTTGATGAACTATGGCTAAAACGCTTGCTGAGGTTTTGCACGGTGCCCCCGTAGATAGAGAAGAAGTAAGACGGGTGAGCGAAACATTAGTGTTTGAACGAGGTTTTCGAGGGCCGCAGTTTTTTAAGTTCGCCTGTTTATTGGTACTCGCTGCCAGTATTGCAACCTTTGGACTTCTCGGCGACTCGTTGGCGGTTGTCATCGGTGCCATGATTGTCGCTCCCTTGATGTTGCCCATTATGGGACTAGCCTTCAGTATCAGCATTGGCGATCGCCGCAAAATCATCAGCACACTGCTCGTTAGCTTGGCCGGGATTGCGATGGCGGTAGCGGTAGGATTCGTCCTGACATTACCGATCACCCAGGTGACCAATCCAGAAGCCATCCAACAGATCATGATCCGCACCTCACCGCATCTGCTTGATCTCATGGCAGCATTGGCGACCGGCTTGGCTGGAGCTTTTGCCCTATCGCGTCGAGATGTTTCGGACACACTACCAGGAGTAGCCATTGCCGTGTCGTTGGTGCCTCCCCTGGCTAATGTGGGAATTCTGTTAGCCCTTGGGAAACCCAATCTCGCCTCTGGTAGCTTGCTGCTGTTCGTAACCAACTATGTGGCGATCCTTCTCACAGGATCGCTTGTTTTTATGGTAATGGGATTTCGTCAGGTGGCCCTATCTCCCTTCGATGCGCGGGCACAACGCCGGGGGTTGATAGTCGCCTTAATAGCCTTACTGATCATTGCGATTCCCCTCTCGGTGACTAGTTATCAGCTAATTGTCACCAACAAGATCTCGGCACGAACCTACGCCCTTGGCCAAGAATGGCTTGAAGGCTCTGGATATCGGCTCATGTCGGTTGATGCCGAAACAACGGACGGAACCGTAAACCTTTTGCTGATGGGTGATGGTGAACTGCCGCCGCTGAATAAGCTTGAAGAGCGGGCTCGTGATGTCCTTTTTGGCCGCACCATCCGCCTGAAGGTTGTTGACTCAAAAACGCTCTATGTTGGTACACAGTCCCGTTGAGTCTTTGGGCTTATTGCCAGAGCAGGTTATGGTGCTACATTTTGAGCCAACTGGGTCTAACAAAAATAATGATGCTGTTTAACGCGATCGCCGCTTAATCTCACTGGAAAAAATGCGATCGCAGATCAATATATTTCCTTCTCCAACGAGATTGTAAACTTCATTTTAGTTCTGTTCCCAAAGCGATCACAGGAGTGGAGATTTAACCAAGAAGTACATAGGTCTGTATAACATCCTTTTTACGGAGATTATACGGAAGTTGTCTTCCGATCCGTGCTTTTTAAAACAATATATGGAAAATTTCTTAATAAGGTCTGTATTTAGGGTCATATATGGAAAGTTGTCGTACAATTTATAGTTAGATGAAACTCGAATGAGTTGTTTTATTTCCAGACCATTGCTTATAATCTCAAATGTCAAAACTTAACGAATCTCAAATGTCAGAACTTAACAAACCTACTGATTCAGATGTGTCAAAACTTAATTCTGAAATTAATCAGTACATCAACCAGCGACTTATGGTTACAACTACAGCAATTACGATATTTGGTGTTTAGACCTGTTGGGAAATAAAAGAGAACCAGAAAGTTTGCACAGTAAGGATTTCATCATCTCTTACCAATTAGGCAGCATTCAAATAGAAGTTCCATAAACCAGTAGAATTCAACATCAAGCGGTCATCAAAATCAGGCACACGATTCCTATAAA
>JAYKJI010000202.1:0-8231 GCA_035285405.1 Snowella sp.
GTTATTTTCTCCGTTGACACCCGCCATAATCGCCTCATGGTATTATTGATTAAACGAAAAGAAGAGCCATTTTTAAACCATTGGTGTTTACCTGGGACTTTAGTGCGCTCAGGGGAATCTTTAGAGGTTGCAGCCCAACGAGTTTTAGCAGAGAAAATAAAAGTTGAGAATCTTTATCTAGAACAACTCTATAGTTTTGGTGGCCCCCATCGTGATCCCAGGGAAAAACCAGATAGTTACAATATTCGCTATTTATCCGTTAGTTATTTTGCCTTGATTCGTTTTGAAGAGGCCGAATTACTCACTAAGAATATTAGTCAGATTGTTTGGCACAATATTCTCCATGTCCCCAATCTAGCGTTTGATCATAATCAAATTTTGGATTATGGTTATCAACGTCTTCGCAACAAATTAGAGTATAGTCCCATTGCCTTTGAGGTATTGCCAGAACGTTTTACCTTACATGATTTATATCAAATTTATGCCACTATTTTAGGTGAAAATTTTTCAGATTACTCTAATTTTCGGACTCGGCTTTTAAAGCTAGGTTTTTTGAGTGATACGGGTTCAAAAATTATTAAGAAAGTGGGCAGACCGGCTAGTTTGTACCGCTTTAATGCTCAGGCTTTTGCTCCCTTAAAAGATAAGCCCTTTATTTTTATTTAGGATATTCACCATGAAAATTGCGATCGCTCAACTCAATCCGGCCATTGGCGATCTCGTCGGCAATAGTCAGCAAATTTTAATGGCGGCTCACAAAGCCAAGGAACAGGGAGCCGATCTATTATTAACACCAGAATTGTCTCTCTGTGGCTATCCACCCAAAGATCTCTTACTTAATCCTAGTTTTATTGCTGCGCTGGATCGTAACTTACAGCAATTAGCCCAAAATCTTCCTTCACAATTAAGGGTTTTAGTGGGAACTGTCATACCCAATTCTCAGGCAGACAATCGTGGTGAAAAGGCTCTATTTAATAGTGTTGCTTTATTAGAAAAAGGAGAAATTAAACAAATTTTTCATAAGCGTTTATTACCGACCTACGATGTTTTTGATGAGGATCGCTATTTTGAATCAGGTAAGTCCAGTAAACTGTTTGAATGGGGGACTATTCGGCTAGGGGTGACAATCTGCGAAGATCTTTGGAATGATGAAGATTTCTGGGGAAAACGTTCCTATACAGTCAATCCAATCGCGGAATTGGTGAATCAAGGAGCTAATTTAATTGTCAATTTATCGGCCTCTCCCTACCGTTTACAGAAACAGCCATTACGGGAATCTCTCCTAGGGCACATGGTTGATCGCTACCAGGTACCTATTATTTATGTCAATCAAGTTGGAGGCAATGATGATTTAATTTTTGATGGCAATAGTTTTGCCCTTAATCAATTCGGAAAAATGGTCTTTAGAGCCGCCGCCTTTCAGGAAGATTTAGCTTATCTAGAATGGTCAGACAGTAAAAAAGATTTATTACCCAGTGTAATACAAACCTTGCCGCAAACAGCAGAAGCAGAACTCTTTGCTGCTTTGGTTCTTGGCGTTCAAGATTATGCTCGTAAATGTGGCTTTTGCCAAGCTATTTTAGGCTTAAGTGGAGGGATCGATTCTTCTTTGGTTGCGGCGATCGCGGTTGCTGCTTTGGGGGCCAAAAATGTGCTAGGAATCTTAATGCCTTCTCCCTACAGTTCCGACCATTCCCTTGATGATGCCCAGGCCTTAGTGGAAAATTTATGCATAAAAAGCGAAACTATTGCCATTGGGCCCTTAATGACGGCCTATGATCAGCAATTGGCTCCCCTTTTCACTGGAACCGACTTTGGTATTGCCGAGGAAAATCTACAATCTCGTATTCGTGGTAATTTGCTGATGGCGATCGCCAACAAATTTGGCCATTTGCTACTTTCGACCGGCAATAAATCGGAAATGGCGGTGGGATATTGTACGCTCTATGGAGATATGAATGGCGGATTAGCCGTCATCGCCGATCTACCGAAAACACGGGTTTTTTCCCTGGGCCACTGGTTAAATCGGGAAAGAGAAATTATTCCAAATAATGTGTTAACTAAACCGCCTAGTGCTGAACTCAAACCCGGTCAATTGGATCAGGATTCCTTGCCGCCCTACGATATTTTGGATGCAATTTTAGATTTGCTCATCCATCACCATCAATCGGCCGAGCAAATTATTCAGACGGGTTACGAAGCCACAACGGTTTATCAAATCTGTCGGTTAGTCAGTCGGGCTGAATTTAAGCGGAAACAGGCAGCACCAGTATTAAAAGTAACTGATCGGGCCTTTGGAACCGGTTGGCGAATGCCGATCGCTGGCCGATGGTTTGACTGGTGATCTTTTGCTAATCAAGAAATTAGCTAGATAACCGATAGGACGCGAAAGGCAAGATCTCTGCTGGTAGTCTTCTGGTATTTTTGTGAGCATTTGTGTTGACCCTTGGCTCAAATTTTGGCAACTGACGCTCTTGATAGCGTAAAAGAGAGGACTGGAGCGTATTTTTAGACACCCGTTCTCCTGTGACTTGCGTCAGCGATCGCCAGAGTTTTGCACCGACTTGCTTGATGTAGTAGTAGGTATAATCCGTTGCCAGGGAAACCTCTAGATAGGGTTTTTCTTCCCAGGCACAATGAAAAATATCTAATTCCAAGGGAGTTAAACTTTTCCCTAACAGGGATTCAATCAGTTGCAGTCCTTCTTCTTTGCTCATACAAGTTTCCATTAACATTTGACATTCTCCATTAACATTTGACAGGGGGTTGGTTTTGAACTAGAGTTTTGATGTATGCTGAGCAAGTACTTCGTTTGTTTGGTATTTGCCCATAGAATTAAACAATATTTTTTTTGTGAATGCGTTTGTTTTTATCTACCCACAATTTCTCGGAATTCTCAATCTGAAAAAGTCTGGAAAAGTCTGGAAAAAGTTAGTTCTCATTTTGAATTAAAATGCAAAAGTATTTGTTTGAAGTTTATTTAAAGCAACAGGAAGCCAGAGAAAAGTTCACTCAAAGGGGCCGAGCAACCTAGAATAGGCAATTGAGATAAATCTTGGAGGGAAAGTATTTATGACCGCTTTATCAGAACAAGTTGCCATTGTCACGGGAGCTTCGCGGGGGATTGGTCGAGCGACGGCTTTAGCTTTAGCGGCAACGGGAGTTAAGGTCGTGGTTAACTATGCTCAATCCAGGGCGGCGGCAGATGCAGTGGTACAAGCCATTCAACAGGACGGTGGAACGGCGATCGCGATTAAAGCCGATGTTTCTAAGAGTGAAGAAGTCGAGACCTTAATTCAGCAGACCCAGGAACAGTGGGGCAGAGTCGATATTTTGGTCAATAATGCGGGCATTACCCGTGATACCTTGCTATTACGGATGAAATTAGAAGATTGGCAAGCAGTCATTGATCTGAATTTAACGGGCGTTTTTCTAACCACCAAGGTCGTGTCAAAACTGATGCTCAAACAAAAAAGCGGCAGAATTATTAACATCACTTCCGTCGCCGGATTAATGGGAAATCCTGGTCAAGCCAACTATAGTGCGGCCAAAGCGGGCGTAATTGGTTTTACCAAAACCGTTGCCAAAGAGTTTGCCAGTCGCGGTGTAACGGTTAATGCGGTGGCCCCTGGCTTTATTGCCACAGATATGACCCACGATCTAAAAGCCAATGAAATTTTGAAATTTATTCCCCTGGCCCGTTACGGTCAACCAGAAGAAGTGGCTGGCATGATTCGTTTTTTAGCGATCGATCCTGCTGCGGCCTACATTACAGGTCAAGTGTTTAATGTGGATGGTGGTATGGTAATGGCTTAAAAAGTCTGTTTTTAGCTGTTAAATGATCGAAGGTGACAAGTCAGGGAGAATAAATGAGGCGAATATCATTCTAGTCTCTCACCTGACTGTGTTGTGTTTACCAATTTGGGGAGGTGTCCCTGGTACGAAACCTTAAAGATGGACGACCAACACCGAGCAGGGAGCCTCTGCCAGCACCTGTCCACTCACCGAACCACTAATCACCCGTTCCACGCCCTTTAATCCTCGATTTCCCAAGAGAATCAGTTCCACCTGATAAATATTGGCTAACCGTAGAATTTCCTCGGCGGGATCACCTGTAGCAATTTCAATCGCACTGCCTGGAAACTGACGTTGATACTGAAGTAATTTTTGTTCAGCTTGTTGAAAATGATCGGTGGAAAAACGATGAGGACGGGACGGATCTTCCTGATTATCTGGTTCGGGGGACAAAATATGACAAAGGCGAAGACTGGCCTGGGGAGAAAGACGCAAAGCATCCAGGGCTTTCAGCACAGGAGTGCAATCCTTTGAACAGTCTAAGGCAACCAGAATGGAATTAAACACAATTACATATCCCTACCATCAGTCGTAACATCGGAAAAGATGAACTACTCATATTTTCTCTTAGTATTTCCGTTTTGTCTAGGCTAGGCTGAGTCGCTTCTCTCTAGATTGCTCCCCAAAATAGACAGGAAAAAGCAACAGAGTCAATTCCCCCTAGCGAACTACCCGATACTTTCCCGATTAAAATTCCACACAAGCGATCACCATTCAACCCGGACTTAAATCCTTAACGAACTTCAGTCTCCAGTTGTTTCACCGGCACAAAACACTCTCCAGGGAGCAAAATAGGCTTATTATTAAACATCAATTGACCGCGATGGGTTTCCTTGTGAATGGCTATCCCTAAGGGCTGCCGAGAGGAGCGGGGATGCAAAAAGCAGTAGCTACGGTAAATACGCCGAGCCATCCGCAATAGTTTCGGATCTAACAATAGGGGAATATCGGAAAAATCCCCTTGCATTTCCATCTCATCAGGAATATATACCAAAATTTTATCCTCCTCACACAGTACTTAAAATACAATAACCGTTTTGATGTTAATAATAACGAATGATTGTTGAGACGAAAATATTTGCGTTCAGTGGCATAAGAAAAATTAATGATTGAGAACTAGACTTTAGGGGAACTTTGGCTTCACCCGAAAATTCTCAGAATTGAGTAAACTGAGACTAGCCGCTCCTTACCTTTGCCTAAAAACCCCGTATGAAGTTCCTTGCTGCCCCTATTCAGTTATCTCTAAAATTTTGGCAAAGCTCCCTTCTACTGCTAATCACCTTAGCAGGAAGTTCGATAGTGCTGAGTAACGGTGCCCAAGGGGTTAAAGCCCAATCTCCAGCCCCAGCTAGTCCCATGACGGTTCGTTCAGACATTCAAGAAGCCAATTCTCAAACGGGAGTAGTGACAGCGCGGGGAAACGTTCAAGTTTATTATCCGGCTCGACAGATGCAGGCCACCGCAGCCCAGGCTCAGTATTTTAGTCGAGAACGGCGGCTAGTTCTCAGTGGCAATGTTTATGTCTTGCAAGATGGCAATAGTATGCGGGCGGAAGTGATGACCTATTTAATCGATGAGGGGCGATTTGTGGCCAATCCCCAAACGAGTCAGCAGGTGGAATCCATTTATTTAGTCAAAGAAACCCAGGAAAATAACCCTAATGCCTCTGGCCCGACTTCAACGGCTCCTGGTTTAGATGAATCATTACCCACCTTACCCCCCCTGAATGCTAATCCCTAGCCCTTTGAGCGACCTAGTTGAGCGAATTATATTGTGACCTTGGTTTTAGAGAATATCCATAAACTGTACGGCAAGCGTTGTGTCGTCAATCGTGTCAATGTTCAAGTCGCGCCGGGGGAAATCGTGGGACTGTTGGGCCCCAATGGCGCAGGGAAAACGACCACTTTCTATATTGCAACGGGCTTGATTAAACCGAATACTGGGCGAGTTTGGCTACATCAACGTGATATTACTAGTCTTCCCCTCAATCAACGGGCTAGACTGGGTTTAGGCTATTTAACCCAACAGGCTAGTATTTTTCGCCATCTCAGTGTCAAGGAAAATATTTTATTGGCCCTAGAACAGACGGGGGTCTCTTTTCCCCAACGCCAATACCGTCTTCAACAACTGCTCTCAGAATTCCGCCTTGAAAAAGTTGCTAATACGAAAGGTTCCCAGGTCTCTGGTGGAGAGCGACGACGGACAGAACTGGCCAGAGCCTTAGCAGTGGGAATGGAAGGCCCCCAATTCCTGTTACTCGATGAACCCTTTGCGGGGGTGGATCCGATCGCTGTCGCCGAAATTCAGACGATGATTGCCCAATTGCGGGAACGTCAGATGGGAATTTTAATCACTGATCATAATGTGCGGGAAACCCTGGCAATTACCAATCGGGGTTATATTATGCGGGATGGTCAAATTTTGGCGGCGGGTAGTGCAGAGGAACTTTATAGTAATCCGTTGGTGCGTCAATATTATTTGGGTGAAAAGTTCCAATTATAGAAGGGTTGCCGCTTATTTCCTTGGCTAAGGTAGGAAGCCCCTGGTTCGCCATTAGCTGAATTTGTCCAGACTATTACTTCAAACAAAAACCTTAGCATTGTGGTTATGAATAGCGATCACCCTAAAAAATTGCCCGTCAGATTACCGCGCCTATCGGTGATGGATCGCTACATTTTTATTGAATTACTCTTGCCCTTTTTGTTTGGCATGGGTTTATTTACTTCCCTGGCCCTATCCATTGGAACCCTATTTGATTTGGTACGACGGGTGACGGAATCAGGCTTACCGTTAATTATTGCCGTCAAGATTTTATTTTTAAAAATGCCTGCCTTTATTGTGCTGGCCTTTCCCATGTCGATGTTGTTATCCAGTTTGATGGCCTATAGTCGTCTTTCTAGTGACAGCGAAGTGATTGCCATGCGTAGTATTGGGGTGGGCATTTATCGCATGATTGTGCCAGCTCTTTTGTTTAGTATGGTGGTAACGGGTTGTGCCTTTATGTTTAATGATCAGGTTGCCCCCGCCGCTAATTATGAAGCCTTAATGACGATGGAACGGGCTATTAGCAGCGATCGCCCTCCTACCCAGGAACGCAATATTATCTATCCTGAATACGGTAAGGAAAGGCAACCCAATGGCAGTGAACAAACAATTTTAAAACGTCTTTTCTATGCGGAAGAATTTAATGGTGAAAAGATGAAAAGTTTGACGATTCTAGACCGTTCCCAAGCGGGAGTTAATCAGGTTTTAACCGCAGAATCGGCCAAGTGGAATATTATGGAAAATACCTGGGATTTTTATGATGGTACGGTTTACTTAATTGCGCCCGATGGTTCCTATCGTAATATTGTCCGTTTTAAGCATCAACAATTGGCTTTACCCCGTACCCCTTTGGATTTACTAAACCGCGATCGCGGCGATGGGGAAATGAGTATTGGTCAGGCCAAACGCTATTTAGAGATTATTAAACTAAGCGGAGATGATAAAAAAATTCGGAAACTTCAGGTGCGGATTCAGTCAAAAGTGTCTTTGCCCTTTGTTTGTTTTGTCTTCGGTATCATTGGGGCAGCGATCGGCATTCGTCCTCAAAATACGAATAAGGCAACGAGTTTTGGGATCTGTGTTGGCTTAATTTTTTCCTATTATTTGCTTTCATTTCTCAGTGAATCCATGGGCATTTGGGGGGTGCTAAGTCCAGTCATGGCAGCTTGGTTGCCAAATTTATTGGGATTGGTCGCCGGAATTTTGTTATTAGTTCAATCAGCCCGTTTACGTTAAGTAATGAGGTAACGAAGACAGTCAAAACCATTCATCAGACTCATTAGTTTTGATAATATCCAAAAAAGTTGAGGATTAGGAAAAACCTTTAACCATCGACTTATCACATTATTATAAAGATAGACCTGGGTAAACTGTCCGCAAAGACCCTGACTAAAACCATCCAGATTACGCCGTAAACGAATGAGATCATGGTGTAGGCGCAAAATGCCGTGAAATTCTTCCCGTTGTTCCCAATCCACCGGAACCGTATCGCGGAACCAACCCCCTTCTAAGAATTCCTGACACTGGAAAAGCATCGGAATCCCTGGAGCCGTCAATACCATTGCCGCCGCGAGAGTTGATCGTTTCCTGGCATACCAACTTTTGGCATCTCCTGGGCTGATCTCATGGGGGACACGGGCCTTACCGTTTGATACTTCATCATGGGATTCGCTATAAATGACTCGATCCCAAGCATCATCGTTGTAGGGCGTTGTCAGATGAAGAGATGATAAGGCACAATAGATAAAAGGCAAATTTAGGGAGAAAAACAATGAAATGTCCAGAATGCAAAAGCAATCACATCCATAAAAATGGTCATCGTGGTCAAAAAC
>JAYKJI010000203.1:0-10070 GCA_035285405.1 Snowella sp.
CACCAAGTTTTTGACGCTGACTGGAGTTTTATCCCAATCACTTTCGTCAATTTCTGCTGTCTCTAGTAGGTGTTTTTCTTCCATGAGTTTTAGATTATCAGATTTTGTCCCCCTGAACGGTTACAAAAATTCTACAATCATAGGCAACAGAACAAGACCATAAACCCTCCATTTGACCTATTAATTTATGAGATTTTAAAGAAGGAGTAAAAGGATCAACTGCTAATAATTTTAAAGTTTCAATGATTTTGTTACTGAGTCGAGAATTTTTCTTGGTGATTTTTTTAAAGGATCGCTTGAATCCACTACTCCAAACAATTTTCATCGTCATCCTCTAATAAATCAGCGATTAAATCTTCTACAGTTCCAACCTTAGCCTTCCCTTCCTTAAAGGCTTGCCGAACCTCCTGAGCATTCGCTAAAATTTCAGCCCGACGTGCCTCAATTCGACGTTGATAAAGCATCTCAAATAATTGTTCTTTATCGTCATCAGGCAAAAGCTCAATAGAACCGATGACTTCTTGTAAGGTTGACATAAAATAGCCTCCTTTAACTAGCGACAAAATTAACTAACTTGCCAGGCACGACGATCGCCTTTTTAATCTCCTTACTCTGTAGATACTTTTGGGCAACCTCTGAATTAAGAGCATACTTTTCCAATTCTTCCTTAGTTGCACTCGCTGGAACCTGAATTGTTCCCCTGGTTTTACCCATAATTTGAATGACTAAGGTAATTTCATCCACTACTAAAGCATCGGGATCAAAGGTTAACCAAGCTTGTTGATGAATAGAAGTTTGATGACCCAATAATTGCCACAATTCTTCCGTGATATGGGGCGCGAAGGGAGACATTACAATTAAGAGGGTTTCAATGCCTTCTCGATAAACCACAGATTCAATACAAGTTGCAGAACTGAGGGCATTACTGAGTTTCATCATCTCGGAAATAGCCGTATTAAATTGATAATCCCCATCTAAATCTTCGGCAATTTCTTTAATCGCCTGGTGAATGGAACGACGTAAATCTTTTTCCGCTTTACTCAAACTTTTAGCTGTGACAGATTTAACTGCTTTTTCGGCATAGTCCGCTACTAATCGCCAGACCCGATTAAGAAAACGAAATTGACCTTCTACATCTGCATCATCCCATTCTAAATCTTTTTCTGGTGGAGCTTTAAAGAGAATAAACATCCGCGCTGTGTCGGCTCCATACTTGGCTAAAACCTCTTGCGGATCAATGCCATTGTATTTAGATTTAGACATTTTTTCATAGAAAGCTTGCAGTTTTTCCCCTGTTTCTGGGTCAGTAGGATTGCTGGGATCAATTAACAATTTGCCTGTTTCTAAGTCCTTGGCAATCACATATTTACCCGTCTTGGGATTCTTATAGGTTAAACCCTGAACCATGCCCTGGGTTAACAATTTATTGAAGGGTTCATCCACATTCACTAAACCCCGCTCGCGGAGAACTTTGGTAAAGAAACGGGAATAAAGTAGGTGTAAAATGGCGTGTTCAATACCGCCCACATATTGATCCACTCCCATCCAATGATTAACGCGATCGCGGTCAAAAACCTGTTGGGAATTCTGAGCATCGGTATAACGCAAAAAGTACCAGGACGAATCAATAAAGGTATCCATCGTATCGGTTTCCCGTTTGGCGGGCTGACCACAACAGGGACAGGTCACATTCACCCAGTCGCTTAATTTTGCTAAGGGCGAAGGGCCACGACCACTAAATTCCACTTGATCGGGCAATTTGACAGGCAAATCAGTTTCGGGAACGGGAACTGTACCACAGGTTTCGCAATGGATGACTGGAATCGGACAACCCCAATAGCGTTGCCGCGAAATCAACCAATCCCGCAAGCGATACTGTACTCGTGCTTTACCATAACCGTTCTTTTCGGCATATTCAATAATTGCTGTTTTTGCTTTGCTGGAATCCATGCCCGTAAAGTCTGCGGAATTAACCATGATTCCCGCTTCCGTATAGGCCGCCTTTAGTGAACTATCGGCATTTTGATCAGGCACAATCACCACCTGAATGGGCAAGTTATTTTCCTTAGCAAACTTAAAATCGCGGACATCGTGGGCCGGAACTCCCATCACGGCCCCTGTTCCGTACTCATACAGGACATAATCGGCAATCAAAATGGGAATTTCTTGGCCGTTAAAGGGATTGACTGCGATTCCCCCCGTTAATACACCCCGTTTAGGTTTATCTTCGGCAGTACGCTCAATTTCGCTCTCATTAGCCACTTCTGCAATAAAGGCTTCTACCGTTGCCTTTTGGGCTGGGGTCGTCACTAAAGCGGTAAGGGGATGTTCGGGAGCGAGTACTACATAGGTCACACCATAGACCGTATCGGGACGGGTGGTAAACACGGCGATTTTTTCTGTACTATCCTTGATCGGAAATTCCAAATAGGCTCCAACGGATTTACCGATCCAATTGGCCTGCATGGTTTTGACGCGATCGGGCCAACCCGTTAATTTGTCTAAATCGGTCAATAATTGTTCGGCATAGTCGGTAATTTTGAAAAACCATTGACGCAATAATTTTCGTTCTACCTTCGCGCCTGATCGCCAGGAACGCCCTTCATTATCTACCTGTTCATTGGCTAAAACGGTTTGGTCAATGGGATCCCAGTTAACCGCCGATTCTTTTTGGTAGGCTAAACCCGCTTCATAAAATTGCAAAAATAACCACTGTGTCCAACGGTAATAGTCGGGGGAGCAAGTCGCCACTTCCCGTTCCCAATCCAAAGATAGCCCCAATTGTTGCAATTGTTCTTTCATCTGGGCAATATTTTGGTACGTCCACTGGGCAGGTGGTACACCGCGATCAATAGCGGCATTTTCGGCGGGCAAACCAAAGGCATCCCAGCCCATCGGATGTAAGACTTGATACCCCTGCATTCGTTTAACACGGGCGATCACGTCGGTAATGGTGTAGTTGCGAACGTGACCCATGTGCAGACTGCCAGAGGGGTAGGGAAACATAGACAGCGCGTAGTATTTCGGCTGATCGGAATCCGTCGGGGTTCGGTCTAGTCCCAACTCCGTCCAGGATTTTTGCCATTTTTGTTCGATGTCAGCAGCGTTATATTGAGATACCACGATGACCGATGCGCTCCTATGCCCAGTTGATTACAGGTTTGCTATTGTAACATTGTTGGTAAGAGATGGTTGATAATGGATAATTGACAATGGATAACTGATAGTTAAAAGGTTGATTAAAAAGGCGATCGCTTTCCAGATAATTTTGCTATGATTTTACTCGTACAAGGATCATCTGAAAATCAGTGAGAATAAAAATTAATGACAAAATACACAACTTTATCTGAGGAGTTAAGTCAACTTTCCAGAGAACGACAAGAAGCGATTCAAGCAAGCGCTTATGAGATTTATAAGGAGGATAAACGAGAAGCATTGATCGACAAAATCCTCAACAGAAAGAAGTTCTCTAAATGGCGATCCGTTTTTATCTTAATCATTCACAGTTTTATGAAAAAACATTATGATTTCCTATCACTTTTTTATTGACTTTATATTTGTTTTAAGAAGTTGATCAACTGTCAAAATATAAGATTTCTCTCTAGAATCATTGGGGCAGGAAAGAATAGGACAATTTTCAAAATCATGAGCAAAAAAATATTCGATACTTTGGTCGAAAACATATCGATTAATCTGAGCAACTTTTTCTTCATCAATAATAGTATTTGCACTCTGTGATAGTAAACAAAGCGTAGGAGAAAGTGGAAGAAATATCTTGCAAAAAGATTGATCAGGAACGAGAAATTCCCCAATTTTTGCTTTAATAATTCCCCATTCATTATCTTTAAGTCTCTCTCGATCTTCGTATAAAAATTTTTGAATAAGACTTCCTGCAAAATGTCTTCCTGAGATTGTACAATCTTGACGAATAGGAGTGATATGTTCTTTTTCTAGAAACTCTTGCTCATCTTTTGTTAGGTTTACAGGAAGTCTAATAATTCCGTCAAGTTTTTGCTCTGGGATTGGATTATTTTTTATATGTACACGGATGTTCCAGAGTGAATAAAAATCATTCACAATTTTTTTTTCAACTGGCCCAATAGAAGAAATTTTTGTTGATACGATTTGATCTGCTAATGACTGAAAAGCATCTTCAATTTTTTTTGTGGTGTCCTCTGATGCTTGATCCCATTGCCGTTTAGCACAAAACAAAGAATTGGTTGGAGCCATTTCAGGAATCAGTCTTCCTGTTGGTTTGTGAAAGACACATACTTTTCCATTACTATTTGCGAATCGTTTGATGCTCGCATTAGAAAATGTATGTTGATTAACCGTTAAACTATGGGGGTTTCTTTTCTGTGTTTTTTCAAAAGACATATAGTTTAGTTCCTTCATTAACAAAGAAATAGTTTTAGATAAAGAACCACTGTTTTAAAGATTTAACATAGCCTGAGTTGATACGTTAATCAAAGGATGATCGTGGCTTCCCCATACTAAGGATTAGTGAAAAAAGCAATTTTTCCTAAAATGCCCAATAATCCGCCAACAAAAGCGAATAAAATCCCCATTAACCATCCTGTCAAACTATTTACCCGTCCCTCAATGATGTCCAGACGTTTATCAATTCCCACAACCTTTTTGTCAAGGGTGTTTATCTGCCCTGAAAGCTTTTCATCGAGGGCTACCAGTTGCCCTGCCAGTCTTTCTTCCATTCTCACTTGATTAATTTTAAGGTCAGTAATCAAGTCTTTAATTTCTTTTAGATCACTCTCGGTTACGCTAGGCATAGGGCATTTAGAAATTTTTACAAGTCCGATGCTGCAAGGTATAGCAGAAAACTACTAAGATTATAACTCCCAAAACTGCGATCGCCCTCCTCAAAAATCATTGAAACTGTGATCGCCCTTTAAAAATCAGGTCGAAACTGCAATTATCATCCTCAAATAGAATTGAGAACTGCTATCACCTCTATAAAACGTGATTAAGAATTGCGATCGCCCTTTAAATATCAAGTTGAAACTGCGATCATCTCTGTAAAAAGTTATGAGAACTGCGATCGCTCTTTTAAAACAGAATTGAGGACTGCGATCATTCTTTAAAGGGTTAATTGAAACTGCGATCGCCTTTAAAAAGGGTAGGGAGAAGTGCGATTGTCTTTAAAAATGAGACAGAGAACTGCGATCGTCTCTTTAAAATAGAGTTTTAGGACTGCGATCGCCCTTGGAAAAAAGGATTGAGAACCGCGATCATTCTTTAAAAGGTTAATGGAGACTGCGATCGCCATGCTAAGGATTGGGAAAGAAAGCGATTTTTCCTAAAATACCCAACAAGCCACCCACAAAAGCAAATAAAATGCCGATTAACCATCCTGTCAAACTATTTACTCGTCCCTCAATGATGTCCAGACGTTTATCAATTCCCACAACCTTTTTGTCAAGGGTGTTTATCTGCCCAGAAAGCCTCTCATCTAAGGCTGTCATTTGTCCAGAAAGTCTCTCGTCCAAGGTTGCTATTTGCCCAGAAAGCCTTTCATCTATGGCGACTAGTTGCCCTGACAACCTTTCTTCCATTCTCACTTGATTGATTTTAAGGTCGGTAATCAAGTCCTTAATTTCTTTTAGATCGCTCTCAGTTACAGTTGGCATGAGATATTATTGCTATAAGAACTTTTTGAAGATTCCAATACAGATGATAGTGGGGCGCAAAACCTCACTTAGATTATACTACAACAAAAAGTGATCGCTCTTGAAAAATAGGTTTGAGAACTGCGATCGCCCTTGAAAAACCTAATTGAAACTGCGATCGCTTGTTAAAAAAAGAATTGAGAGGAAGGTCTGACAAACTTTGAGAATTTTCATGAAGAGACAGGCAAATCAATGGTAAAAAATATTCTAGGTTTATGCTCAACTTTAGTTATCATAGAGTCAGGAGAGTTTTAACAGTATTAATTAACGCCTATGCCATCCGCTCTTATGTATGAAGAAAATATGTTTGTTGTTCTAGAAGCGGATAAACCGGAAGTCTTTTTGACGGCTGAAGAATTATTAGCTAAACTTCAGGATATCTTAGAACATTACACGGAAGAATTACCGCGCAACTTGCAACGATTTAGTTCCCTCGCAGAACAGGCCCGCTCTCTACGAGATAATTTTTGTGAGTTAGACATGGGGAATAACAGCTATTTACAATGGTATGCGGTGCGTCTGGAAAAATAAACCTCGTGAGTCCTAACGGTTGATCTATGGGTCGTACTTTCCAAATGACGGGCATTATTCTCAAGGGAACACCGTTGGGAGAAGCCGATCGCCTTTTAACCATTTTGTCACCCGAAGTGGGTTTGCTGCGGGCCGTGGCTCCAGGGGCGAGAAAACCGAAATCGTTTTTACGGGGTCGCTGTGAACTGTTTGTCATTAACCAATATCTGATTAGCCAAGGGCGATCGCTACCCCGAATTACGCAAGCGGAAACCCTAGAATCCTACCCTGGTCTCAGTCAAGCCGTGGAAAAACTAGCGGCGGGGCAATACTTGGCAGAAGTCGTTCTTGGTCTCGCTCTCAGTGATCAACCCCAACCAGATTTATACAGTCTATTTAATGAACATCTACGACGCTTAATCACCCCAGCAACTGACCTAGCCATTCAAGCTTACCTAGCTCAAGCCCTTTTCCATCTTCTCGCCCTGGGCGGTTTCGCACCCCAGGTTCATCATTGTTGTCTGAGCCATTTACCGATTGAACCTAACTTTAACGATCCCCGTTGGCAGCTAGGGTTTAGTTTTGAGGCCGGTGGCTTAATGATTCAGCCAGCAACCAATTCTCATCGTTCAGTTTTTCGCAAGGTTACTGGCATTGATGTGGCCTTATTGCAACAACTGAGTTATCCAGACTTACCTGTGCTAGCGGATGTTTTGCCCGCGATCGCCCTCAAATCTTTGCGAGTAGGTGACTGGGTAAGAGTAGAACATTTACTGCGAGACTATGCCCAATTTCATTTAGGACGTACCTTTCGGGCCGCAACCGTGGTGGATAGTTTGACGGTTTTAGACTTTTAAGGGATAGATTTCAGGTAACATTTTTAAGGGGGAAGAGTTTCGGGAAGGTATCGTTAAGGCAAATCGAACCTTTGGGCAACGACCGAGATTCTCCCTGAACGCTAAATCCTGTACTCTAAACCCTAAATCCTTTTTTTAGTCCTCTTACTCTAGGTCACTTCCTTTGCTGTCCTCTAATCAAGGCTTTGGCCCTGTTCTTCGCAATCAACGTTTTCTCGCGCTTTGGGTTGGACAAATTTTCTCCCAAATGGCCGATAAATTCTATTTAGTTTTAATGATTGCCCTGATTGCTAATCATTACCAGGGTGCAAACCAATCTATTAGTGGTTGGGTATCGGCGATTATGATTGCGAATACCATTCCAGCCGTACTATTTGGCTCCTTGGCTGGGGTTTATGTGGATCGCTGGACGAAAAAAGAGGTGTTGGTGATCTCTAATTTCATTCGCGGTCTCTTGGTTTTCAGTATTCCCCCCTTGCTGTGGCTGACTCGACAACAAAGTTTAGCGATTTCTGTGGCTTGGTTGCCCAATTTTTTACGGCGGTGGCGTTCCGTAGAACATGAAACCTTTAATCTGCCTTTGGGGTTTGCCATTCTCTTGGGCGTTACCTTTTTGGTTTCTACCCTGACCCAGTTTTTCGCGCCTGCCGAACAATCTGTCCTGCCCCTGGTAGTGCGTCGTCGTAATCTGTTGGCTGCCAATTCCCTCAACACCTTAACGAGTATGGCAGTTTTGATTGTGGGTTTTGCGATCGGTGAGCCGCTTTTGGCCCTGGCCGATGAATGGCTAGGCCATGTGGATGGCACCTGGGATTTAGGGAAAGTGGCTGTTGTTGGTGGTGCTTATTTAATAGCCGGTTTTATTCTGCTGTGGTTACGAACGGGGGAAATCTATACCAAACCAACGGGTAATGAACCCCATGTTTTTGCCGATATTGCCGATGGTATTCGATATCTTCAGGGTAATCATCGGGTGCGAAACGCCCTGATTCAATTGTTGATTCTGTTCTCGATTTTTGCTGCTTTGTCCGTTTTAGCGGTAAGTATGGCGGCCCATATCCCTAACCTCAAGGCTTCCCAATTTGGCTTTTTATTGGCCGCTGGTGGTGTGGGCATGGCGATCGGAGCGGTCAGTTTAGGCCATTGGGGACAAGGTTTTTCCCAAATTCAATTAGGACTTTGGGGATCCTTAGGAATGAGTGTTTGTTTAATCGGATTGGCCATTTTTAACAGTAGTTTGATCTTAAGTTTATTGATTATCTTGGCCCTGGGCATTTTTGCGGCTTTAGTGGGAGTGCCGATGCAAACTTTGATCCAGGTGGAAACGCCCCCAGAAATGCACGGTAAGGTTTTTGGTTTGGAAAATAATGCGAATAATATTGCTCTGTCCCTACCATTAGCTTTAGCTGGAGTGGCGGAAAGTCTTTTTGGTTTGCGTCCCGTGATGTTGTTTCTGGCCGCTATGGCGATCGCCGGAGGCATTTTAACTTGGTACATTAGCCGCAACTCTCATCAGGGTGTTAAACATTAACTACTTCCCAGGTATCGCAACGACGCAGGGGAATACGACGAATTTGTTCTAGGTTAGTGGCATTACTACAAAAGGCTGCAATTTTCAATTCCTCTACCAAGGCCTGACATTTTTGATAGACTTGTTCTTCGTCGAAAATAGCTGAGGCCAGAATGGGGGCCGCACTGCCCACTAAAGTCGCTCCTAAAATGAGAGCTTTGGCTGCATCGATACCATTGCGAATACCGCCACTCGCAAAAATCGGAATCTGGGGTACGGTTCGGGAAACTTCGATTAAACTCAGGGCTGTGGGAATTCCCCAATTAGCAAAGGCATGGGCAATATGACGCAATTTCGGATCAGTTTGACGATGGGCTTCTACTTCACTCCAACTGGTTCCGCCAGCCCCAGCCACATCGATCGCCGCTACGCCACAATCCACTAAACGACGGGCCAAGGTTCCACTAATCCCATTACCCACTTCTTTGGCAATCACAGGAACCGCTAATTTTTGGGTTAACTGTTCAATTTTCGGTAATAGTCCTTGCCAGCTGCGATCGCCCCCAGGTTGAACCGCTTCCTGGAGAGGATTTAGGTGCAAAATCAGCGCATCCGCCTCGATCATCTCCACAGCCCGTTTGGCTTCTTCCAAACCGTAACCATAATTAAGTTGTACGGCTCCTAAATTAGCAAACAACAAAATATCAGGAGCCACTTTTCGGACTTGGTAGGTGGCCACCAATTCAGGCTTTTCAATGGCCGCCCGTTGAGAACCAACCCCCATGGCCAGTCCCAAGGCTTGGGCCACCGCCGCCAGATGCAGATTAATTTTTAAAGCAATATCTGTTCCCCCTGTCATACTACTGATTAAGAAGGGAGCTTTAAGGGATTTTTGCCACAATGTTAAGCTTAGATCAATGTCTTCCAGGTTGAGATCGGGCAAAGCGCAGTGTTCTAGGAAAAAACGCTCAAATCCGGTGGTCACGCCCTTAGCGGCCACATCTTTTTCCAAGACAATTTCAATGTGATCTGCTTTACGATGTTCGGTAGAACCTGACATAACCCAGCAAGGTAAAATCCAGGGTGCAGGAGTTGAACCTGCCTTGGGCGAATTATGAGTTCGCTGCCTCAACCGCTCGGCCAACCCTGGTGGAATGGTAATCTGTTAACCAATTATAGCTTTGTCAAGACTTTCTGGGTTTTGTCTTCATTAATTTTTATGCTCAATTAAGGTTCGTGATCTTTGAAGTTAAAAAAATAGTATTTCTGTGTTTAAGCCGTAATTTTTAGAGCAATAATGACCTCCAATTTTTCACCTTCCCCACGCTTCCGACTCTTACTCCGCTCCATGCTACCCATTGTCCAATGGTTGCCTACCTACCAAAAAGATTGGTTGAGTCTGGATTTGGTGGCCGGTTTTACGTTGGCGGCCTATGCCATTCCTGTTGCCCTGGCCTACTCTGCCTTAGCGGGCTTACCCTCTCAGGTGGGTTTGTATTGTTATATGCT
>JAYKJI010000204.1:0-10190 GCA_035285405.1 Snowella sp.
TCTCCATCTCTCAGATGGTAAATGCGCTCAAGGGGGTTTCTAGTCGTCGCTACGGTCAATCTGGATTCCAAAAACCTTATGGCAAAGAGGCTCTGTGGAGTCCTTCCTATTTTGTTTCCAGTGTTGGTGGCGTACCTCTTGAAGTCCTTAAGCAATATATTCAAAACCAACTAAAGCCGTCCTAAAAGGACGGGGTTTTAAACCCATTTCTTAGATAACTCAGGTTTAGATGCAGCGGTTGAACTGGGCGGTGGTAGATGGGGAATAATAACGGTAAAAATTGAGCCTTGATCGACTTCACTGCTTAAGCTTACCGTGCCTCCATGAATGGCTACATAGCGTTGAACAATGTGTAAGCCTAATCCTGTTCCTGAAATATTGCCTACATTATTGGCACGATGAAAGGAGTCAAAAATATAGGGAATGTCTTCGACCGGAATGCCAATACCGCGATCGCTGATTTGAAAACGAATTTGCTGCTCATCAAGATCAACTTTAAAATCAATGTCGGAACCCAGGGGAGAATATTTAACCGCATTACTCAGTAAATTAGAGAGGGCGTGATGCAGAATACGACGATCTAAATAAACATTATTGGATAGTAAACCAACATTCGTTTCGGTAGTTTCGGTTTGAGCTTGAAGAGAGGAATTAAAGCTAAAATTAATGCTATGACTATCCTGGAATTGAGTATAAATTTCCTCAATTAGCATAGAACAAAATTCCCTTACATCGAATTGGGTGCAGTGAAGTTGAACTTTCCCCACATCGAGACGACTCAAGACTAAAACATCTTCAATCATGTCTTTCATCCTAATCCCCGCATTATAAATTTGATGCAGGTAATGAGTTTTCCGCTCTTCCGTTAATTTGGCATTGTATTTGAGTAAAAATTCGGCAGCACTGAGAATAATCGTTAGGGGGGTTCTAAATTCATGGGAGGCAACATCAATAAATTGACTTTTTAATTGGGCCAATTCCCGCTCCTGTTCGAGGGCTTTTTGAATTTCCTGTTCTGCTTTTTTGCGATCGCTGATATCCTTACCAATGGCGAGGAAAAGTTGATCATTTCGATAGTCAATACGTTGAAGATGAATTTCCACAGGATAACAGGTCTGATCGGCCCGTTGATGCTCGGTTTCATAGACCAAATGATTTTGCTCGTGTTGACGTAGAGGCATCAATAATGCTGAAAAGGAAGCTTGATCAAAGGAAGGGGCAAGGCTAAAAAAGTTCATCTTTAATAGCTTTTCTTTGCTATAACCGAGATTGCGAACTGCACCTAAATTAACAAACTGTAATTGTAATCTTGCCACATCAAAAATATAAATTTCGTTAAAGCTGGCTTCGATAATATATAAAAAACGATTCCGTTCGGTGATCGCCTGTTTTTGTTCCGTAATATCGCGAAAACTACCAATCATAATACGCTGATCTTCGTATTCCACAACACTCCCCGTAATATCCACAGGAATTGTATAGCCTTGCTGATGACAAATTAAGGTATCGAGTAACTGTCCCTGACCTTGATTAATAATATCGATAAATTGTCGTTGGGCCCGTTCTGATTCCTGGGGGGGATGAAGTTGGGAAAAATGCAAATTTGTGAAGGTCTGACGATCATAACCAAAAAGTTCTATGGCCTTTTGATTCACTTCTAAAATCTTACCAGCCAGATTAGCAATTAAGAGTGCATCACTAGCTCCTTCTAACAGCGCACGATAACGACTTTCACTACTTTGCAAGGCACTGGTTCTTTCTTCAATACGAACTTCTAACTCTTGATTAAGGGCAAATAAATTATCTTCGGCAATTTTTCTGGCGGTAATATCCTCAGAGATGCAGAGTAAATATTCCGGTTCTCCTTGCTGATCTAAGAGGGGGACTTTAATGGTATGCAAATAAATACGACCATTACGATAGGAATCAATGGTTTCTTCTGCAATTTTAATTAAAGTTTTACTGGCCACACATTCTTGATCCGCTTGAGCAAATAATTGGGCTTGTTCTAAGGAATAAAGATCAAAAACCGTTTTACCGATCACTTCCTGGTTTGTTAGTCCAAATAATTGTTCACTTTTAGGATTCCAAAGCACCATTTCACCAAAATGATCAACCTTGGCATTTTTCACAAATAGGGCGACGGGTAAATAGTCTAAAAGGCTCTGTAAAAAAGCTTGAGATTGTCGTAATTCTTCGGTGCGATCGCTGACTTTTTGTTCTAAGGTTTGGGTGAGTATGGCTAATTCTAACCATTTTTGTTGCAGGGTTTTAGCCAAAAAGCCAATTTCATCCTCCCGTAAAGGTGGCAACTCGATCATTTCGCCTTGGACTTGATTTTGAATCGTGCGTTGAAGTTGCTGAAGTGGAATGAGCAAACGCTGTTGAATGGCCCAATAAGCAACCCCTAAAGCTAAGACAATACCCGCGATTGATAAACTAGCATTGGCAATCAAAAAATGAGTCGATTGCTGTTGTATAGGTTCTAAATTGACAACTACAATAATGAGTCCAAAATGCTCTTGATCACCAAAGAGAACACTGCTCAGAGGGATAACTTTAATAAACAGAGGATGGGATATTTTTTTTGGTGAAATATTTAGTTCTTTACCTTGCTGAGAGGCCTGGGTAAACTGGGTTGCTATTTGTTGACGAACGGGTTGCCAAAAAGCTTGGCTTTGACTATCATTGGGACTACTGGCAAGAACTTCACCATCAGGATTGAGTAACTCAATTTGGAGAATTTCCGGCAGAGTTGCATAGTTTTGAATAATACGCTGAACAACGGCAGTTTGTTGAGAATCGACTAAATTTTCGGTGGCATATTCAATGCCATGAGCAATGGTATCGGCACGCTGAGAAATTAAATTCTCTAGTCGGATTTGAGAAATGTGGCCATTGATGATTAAAGTTCCCGTCGTTGTCAGAAGTAGAACAGAGCCAACAACCAAGGAGAGATAATGGGTTAATTTCGACTTTACGGGAGGGGTGTCCATAAATCTAGACTGCTATTAATAAAGTGCGCATCGTATCCTAAGTCGGTATAAAGTTTTTTGTGATTATAATAACTGGCATTCATCAATTTGGTTATTTTCTCAATGGCTGAGGCGATCGCGGTGGGTGAACCCAAAATTTCTCGATTCAGACGTTGATCGCCGGGTGTTACCCCTTGATAATCGGTGGCCAAAGACTGGGGCGATCGCTGTAATGTCTGACCTAACGCCGAAAAAAGTGTGTCAGGGGATTTCTCCAGCACATGGATGATATCTAACCAAACCCAAAATAAACGGCGAAAGTGATCCTGTTTTTCTGCAAAGAGAGACTGACGAGTCGCAATCAGATCAATGACTAAACTTCGGGTCTGGGCAGTCGTATAAATAATCTTGCCGCCAATCCGTTGGGCCACTTCTCCTAAACGGGGCTGCCAAGTCACTGTTGCATCGATCGCACCCTGGATAATTTGGTCAACAGCAACATCATCCACAAGATTTATCCAGATTAGATCCTGGGCAGAAAGCTGATGAAGGGCGATCGCCTCTAATAAAATTAGTTGATTAATTGTCCCAAACTTAACACCGACTTTTTTTCCCTTTAAATCCGCCAAACTTTGAAAAGGAGGACGAGCAACAATGCCATCGCTACCGTGAGAAATATCCGCGATCCAGAGAATCATGGGTTTAACTCTTTCATGATAGGGACTCGGCTGCATCAAATCCCAAAGAGTGGTAAAAGCTGCATCTAAGGCTCCATTCAACATTGCCCTAGTGGCATCTTGTAAATTACTAAAGTAGATTAAATCTAGAGCAACTTGTCTTTGTTTCAGCAGATGGGATTGTTGAGCATAGCGAATAATTTGGTAGCCAATCCAATCATTAATGCCAATGCGTAGGGGGGAAGATTCTTCATTTTCATGACAACCATTGCCCATCATCGCCAACGCAATTCCCAGGGCCCCATAGCGCAGAAATTTCTGACGCGAGAAAAGTGGGGTTAGGTGTTGATCGTTCAAATTCAAGAATGGATGGTAACTAATTGAGAGGTGATAACAGGTTATTGATGCTTTGATTAAGGGATAAAACCAGGCGTTAAAATCTGATCTGGAGTAAAGGGACATTCCCAGGGAAAGGTCTCCAAAGCAAGAAACGTTTCAGTGGCGGCATCAATGCGTGCGTCTTGATAGCAATCTTCCCAATTATCTCTGAGGTAGGGTTTGAGACTAGGACTATCTTTGAGGATTAAATTAATCTGAGTGCGTTGTTCATTGATAGTAGCAATCCAACTCCTTGTTTTTTTAGAAGGTTGGTATTGCCACTGAAGTAAATTTATGAGTAACATCTTTAAGCGGCTGTAAATTTCCCGTTTGTCGCTACGTCCCATTGATTCAATTTCTTCAACCAGATTTTCAACGTCTAGGTCTTTTAAATTCCCTTTTTTGAGTTGATTAACGGTTTGTTCTATCCATAAATTAAAATCGATGTCGTAGAGGGTTGGGGTCAGAGTTTTCATAAACGATACCCTTAAGAATTGGAATGGAATAATCAATAGGGATAACACGGGCCATCCCTTAAATTTTAGTGGACTCAATGCCCAGGAAAGTTCTTAAACATAGCCATGATCAGCAATAGCCGCTTGCATTTTAGCGATCGCTTCTGTCACGACAAGCATTCCCAATTCTCCTGAAGCACGGGTACGTACACTTAAGCCCTGGGATTCCACCTCCTTGGCCCCAATCACCGCCATTACTGGAATTTTTTGGGTTTCGGCATTGCGAATCATTTTACCTAAACGTTCTCCACTGCTATCCACTTCGGCTCGAATACCCACGGCCTGCATTTGGGCCACGACAGTTTTTGCATAGTCTAATTGCTCATCACTGACGGGTAATAACCGCGCTTGAATGGGGGCCAGCCAGAGGGGAAAATCTCCCGCATATTCCTCAATTAGGATACCGATTAGCCGTTCCAAAGAGCCAAAGGGGGCGCGATGAATCATGACAGGACGTTGGCGGGAACCATCGGAGGCCGTATATTCGAGATCAAAGCGTTCCGGCAAATTGTAATCTACTTGTACCGTTCCCAGTTGCCATTCCCGTTCTAGGGCATCTTGGAAAATAAAATCTAGTTTGGGGCCATAGAAGGCCGCTTCACCAGGGGCTTCAAAATAGTCCATGCCTAACTGTTGCACAGCCCGACGAATCGCGCCCTGGGCCTTTTCCCAGGCTTCATCGGAACCAATATATTTATCAGATTCGGGATCACGGAAGGATAAACGGGCTTTAAATTTTTTGAGTTGCAGACTTTTAAAGACCGCCAAAATTAGATCGACAACCCTTAAAAATTCTCCATCCAATTGTTCTGGTGTGACAAATAGGTGGGAATCATCCACGGTAAAGCCGCGTACACGGGTTAAGCCGCCCAATTCTCCTGATTGTTCGTAGCGATAGACCGTGCCAAATTCAGCCAAACGAATCGGTAAGTCCCGATAGGAACGCAATTCATTTTTATAAATTTGAATATGGAAAGGACAGTTCATGGGTTTCAGCACAAAACCCTGTTCCAAGGTCACGGCGGCTTCATTCTCGGCCATCATTGGAAACATATCTTCTTTGTATTTTTGCCAATGACCAGAGGTTTTAAATAAATCGACTCTGGCAATGTGGGGGGTAACGACGGATAAATAGCCCCGTTTGAGTTGTTCCTGTTTCAAAAAATCTTCTAGCAGCGATCGCAGAATGGTTCCCTTGGGAGTCCAGAGGGGTAAGCCGGGCCCGACTTCATCGGCAAAGAGAAAGAGACCTAATTGTTTACCTAATTTGCGGTGATCTCGTTTTAGGGCTTCTTCTTTGCGGCGTTTATATTCTGCTAACTGTTCTGGGGTTTGCCAAGCCGTGCCATAGATGCGTTGTAACTGTGCTTTGTTGGAATCACCTCGCCAATAGGCTCCCGCCACACTTTCTAATTCGATCGCCTTGGGGTTTAATGCTGAGGTATTTTCTACGTGGGGGCCGGCACAGAGATCCCACCATTGTTCCCCCAGATGATAGAGGGTGATGGGCTCCTGGATACTGGCCAAGATTTCGAGTTTATAGGGTTCATTGATGGCCCGAATCCGTTGTTCAGCATCACTGCGGCTGATTTCTTCTCGAATGACTGGCAATTTTTGGTTGATGATCTTGGTCATCTCTTTTTTGATCGCCTTTAAGTCCTGTTCTGTAAAAGGCTGTTCATTGTCAAAGTCGTAGTAAAAACCCGTTTCTGTCCAGGGGCCAATGGTTACTTGAGCTTTGGGAAATAGTTTTTGGACGGCCATGGCCAAGACATGGGAGGCGGTATGGCGAATTTTTTTCAGGTCTTCTGATTCACTGGTGCGGGGAAGAGCGATCGCTACGGCGGGTTCTACTGCTTGGTTTACCATCGGGATATGTTCTCTGTAACTGACTAAGCCGAGAAGGGTGGGATTTTGCTAAATAATAACAAAATACGGTCAGTCCCCTTGTCATAAGAGTTTGCTAATCCTGAGTAGGGTGATCGCTGGCAATGGTTAATTAACCGTACAGTTCGATAGTCAGTTTTTCTCCTGCTTTTTCAGAAATCCTTACCTGACGAAGTACTAATATCACGGAGAGGAAAAAGAAGGGACATAAGCGATTATGCCCCTATCATCTGTCAAATTTGAACACAATGAATAACTTGTTAATGCCTATTTATGCCGAATAAAATCATAAACTCCTTCATATTTTTCCCCTGGAATCTTCCATGAATAATCGTATTGCATTCCTTGAATGGCTAACTGACGAAATTCCTGCGGATTATTTTTGTACAAATCAATTGCTCGTCCTAGGGCAGATTCGAGAGCAGGTTGATCCGCTTGATAGAAGACAAAACCATTGCGTTCTTGGGGTAAATGTTCCTGATCATAGTCCCAATCAAAGACCGTATTAACTAACCCCCCGACTCCACGCACCACGGGTACTGTACCATAGCGCAGTCCAATCATTTGGGTTAAACCACAGGGTTCATAATTACTGGGAACCACAATCATGTCCGAACCCGCATAGATGAGGCGTGATAATTCTTCGTTAAAGCCTAGCTCAAAATGAACATCTGGGTTATCGTTTAAATGCTGTTTTTCGTGCCAGAATTGACTATTAATTTTAGGATCGGTAGCTGAGCCAAGCAGGACAAATTGACAACCGTGAGCTAGAGCATAGTAAATAGAATGGTGCACTAGATGAACCCCTTTTTGGTCATCTAAACGGCCAATAAAACAGATAAGAGGTTTATCAGAATTTTGGAGTAAGAGACGTTCTTGTAAAGCTTTTTTATTTTTGACTTTTTCTTCAAAAGTTTCGCTGTTGTAGTGGAAGGGAATACACAGATCCTTGTCAGGATTCCAGACTTCATAGTCTAGTCCATTGAGGATGCCACCAAATTTGCCTTGATGAACTTCTAAGGTGTGACCTAAGCCACAACTAATATCGCTAAAACGAGCTTCCCATGCATGGTGAGGAGAAACGGTATTGACGTAATTGGCATAGACAATGCCCGATTTCATAAAATTAATTGCCCCCGGATTAAAGTTATCTTGTAGGCGATCATATTCATAATAATAAGCATCATTATTTAAGCCCGTTGCCCAGAGAATATTGGGCCCAGCAATACCTTGATGTTTAAAGTTGTGGATGGTATAGCAGATTCGCTGAGTTCCCATGCCATGATATTGATAAATTTCAAATAATAGAACGGGGATCAGTCCTGTTTGCCAATCGTGACAATGGATCACATCGGGGCGTTTATTACTACGATGTAAAAACTCGATCGCGGCCTTACTGAAGAATGCAAAGCGCATGTGATCATCTAACGCGCCATAGTAATGACCACGATTGAAATAATTTTGTTCAGAATGGGGTTGAATAAAGAAGCAAAGACGGCCATGAACCCAACCGCAAAAGACGGAACAGTGAACCTCGCCGCCATCCCAAGGCACCATTAAGTCTCGATAGGCATCATGGAGACCCCAAATTTGGTCGTAACGCATACAATCGTACATGGGAAGAATAATTTCGACACAGTGGCCGCGATTTTCGAGTTCCCGACTTAGCCCATAAATGACATCCCCCAAGCCTCCTGCTTTGATGACTGGGGCGCATTCTGAGGCAATTTGAACGATATACATGCTGACTCCTTAGTGAGATGAAACGTTGGGTTATCCTAATTTAGTTGCTTGTATTGTCCTATATTTTTGCAACAGTCCTGATTCACAGTAAACTCAGGTATAGTCTTAGCCCACAATTAGCTTTCATTTTTCCACGCCTTTGCCCATTATGACCACGCAGTTAGAGACGGATTTACACACCCTACAGCAAGAAGCCCAAACCGCGATCGCCGCTACAACCGATCTCGATGCCCTGGAACAACTACGCATTCATTATTTGGGTAAAAAGGGACAGCTATCCCTCATTCTCAAGGCCATGGGCAAATTAAGTGCAGAGGAACGCCCTCGGATTGGTGCGATCGCCAATGAAGTTAAGGAAGCCGTTCAAAATCAATTAGAGGAGCGCAAACAAAATCTACAGGATGCGGAAATTCAATCGCAGTTAGCGGCAGAAACCCTAGATGTAACCATGCCTGGCACCTATCGCCCCTTGGGACGCATTCACCCCCTTAACAGCACGGTAGATAAGGTTTTAGATATTTTTGTCGGTTTAGGCTATACCGTCGCCACGGGCCCGCAGGTGGAAACCGATTATTACAATTTTGAAGCTCTCAATATTCCTGCCGATCATCCTGCCCGCGATATGCAGGACACGTTCTTCTTAGGAGATGGTCGTCTCCTGCGCACCCACACCTCTCCGGTGCAAATTCGTTATATGGAAAGCCACGAACCTCCGATTCGGATTGTTGCTCCTGGTCGGGTTTATCGTCGGGATACGGTGGATGCCACCCATTCTGCGGTTTTTCATCAAGTGGAGCTATTGGCGATCGACAAGGGGTTAAAGTTTACCGATCTGAAGGGAACTATTCAAGAATTTGTTAAACAAATGTTTGGAGAAGCTTTGCCTGTCCGTTTTCGCGCCAGTTATTTTCCTTTTACCGAACCTTCTGCGGAAGTTGATGTGCAATGGAAAGGTAAATGGTTAGAGGTGATGGGTTGTGGCATGGTTGATCCCAATGTAATGAAATCTGTCGGTTATGATCCCGAAGTTTATACGGGTTATGCCGCCGGTTTTGGGGTTGAACGTTTTGCGATGGTGTTACATCAAATTGATGATATTCGTCGTTTGTATAACAGCGATCTGCGTTTTTTACGTCAGTTCTAAGAGGAAAATTAAGACTGCCAGAAATTCTGATTTAAAAGGGTCAGTCTTTCTGTTGAAAAAGGAATTGTGCTTGGAAATTCTGGGTCGGGATAATCTCCTTGGACTTTTTTGAGGGCTAATCGCCAGGCTTGATCACAGGATTCTTGCCATTGACTTTTTAAGCTGGGAGAGACTTCTAGGACTAATTCAAGTTGAATGCGTTGTTCTCGAATGGTGCGTTCCCAAGCGTTATATTCTAGGGGCATGGGGACATAGAGACGTTTTAATAGATGTTCAAAGAGAACCAGAAGACGGCTTTTGAGTTCTTTTTTTTCTGAGCGTCCCAAGGTTTCGATTTCCTCGATTAGGTTATCTAGATCTAAGTCATCAAAGTTTTTGGCTTTGAGATGACGGATGGTTTCTTCTGTCCAGAGCAGAAAGTCTTGTTCGTAGAGGGAAATGGGAGAAGTGGTGACAGTCATAATGGGTTCTCCTAACAAGGGTTAACAATTTTTCGCTATTTGCATTATAATAGGTGATTAAATAGCCGTGATTTCTTCTGAAATGTGTGAATAAACATCAAGTTGATGATATTTCTTGGTTTTAGGCAAGAAATTTACGCTTTTTACGACAGTTTTAAATTATTAATATCTTGAACCTCTCCATATAGAATATGTTGATCCCCAAAGCCTTTTTATCTCATTCATCCAAAGACAAAGAATTTGTCAGAAGTGTTGCTCACGAATTGGGTCGTCAGTATTGTATATAGAAGTTACGCATTGACAAAAGCATGAAGATATGTTAGCCAGACAGAATTCTCCTGACAAACTCCAATGGCAAGACAGCTATCAAAACCCTCGACAGCAAAGTGCGACTGTGATTTATACACCTT
>JAYKJI010000205.1:0-2908 GCA_035285405.1 Snowella sp.
TCTCCATCTCTCAGATGGTAAATGCGCTCAAGGGGGTTTCTAGTCGTCGCTACGGTCAATCTGGATTCCAAAAACCTTATGGCAAAGAGGCTCTGTGGAGTCCTTCCTATTTTGTTTCCAGTGTTGGCGGCGCACCTCTTGAAGTCCTTAAGCAATATATTCAAAACCAACTAAAGCCGTCCTAAAAGGACGGGGTTTTAAACCCATTTCTTTGTTAATCTGCATAATCTGCGATCGCCACTCAGCACTGAGTTAACCGTAATCCTCTAAAATTAAACTATCTTCAAACTCTTCTCTAGCCATGACCCTTCCCACCTTTAGTGAAGCCATTCTTCAACACAACACGAATCCTAAATCCTATCAGCGCGGCGAACAATATTATTTACAAAGGGCTGTTGAGTCTCTGACCCAGCGTGGCCAACTGCTATTGGCCATGGTTGGAGGAAGTGAAGATAATCTCTATCAAGTGACCATCGAGTTTGAGGAAGAGGATATTTCGTCGGCCTACTGTACCTGTCCCTATGATTATGACGGTTGGTGTAAACATATCGTTGCGACTTTACTCACTGCCCTACGTCAGCCCGCTAGAGTAGAGGAACGTCCTACCCTAGAACAACTTTTAGAGCGTCTTAAACCAGAACAAATTCTAGATTTACTTCGGGAAATAGCAGTAGATAATCCAGAAATACTCGACAAAATTGATCGTTGGGTCAGTCGTCTATCAGTGGTTTCTAACCCATCCCAGCCAAAATTGTCATCAGTACCATCAGCCCCAATTCCCAAAATTGATGTGGTTCCTTACCGCCGTCAAGTGCGTCAAATTTTACGGGATGCTATTCGCAATTTGGAGGATGGTTGGGAAGAGGATCCGATTCCTGAAGAACTCTATGAGTTGATTGAAGAAGTTCCAATGTTTTTGGAAAGGGGAGATGGCCAGAATGCGATCGCCGTTTTAGAAGCAATTACCGCAGCCTGTACAGAAAACTGGGACGATGTTGAACAATACGGTGCCGATAATGACGATGTAGTTGCCAGGTTGGATGAAGTTTGGGCAGAAGCTTTCCTGCTCACAGAATTGACCCCTGCCCAGAAGACTAAACTACAAGCTAATCTCAAACAATGGGAAAAAACTTGGCGGGCAGATTTTTCAATGAGTTTGGAAGCGTTGCGCCAGGGGTGGGACGATCCCGATCTCAAGCGGATTTTAAGCGGTGACATGGGGACAACAGCCGTCGAGCCAGAGGACGTTGCCGATCATGCGCCCGATCTGGTTCTCATTCGCTTAAAAATTTTAGAAAGTCAACGAAGATATAGCGAATATCTCTATCTAGCCGAGGCAGAAGGACAAAATGAAGCTTTTCTGACCATGTTGGCCCGTTTGGATCGCATTGATGCTGTGATGGAAGCGGCTGATACAAAATTGCAAACTATGGAACAGGCTTTTGCGGTGGCAAAGGTGTTATTAGTGCAGGGAGCACCTGAACAAGCACTTCAGATTGCTCAACGTGGCTTAATTTTGCCGGGAAATTGTACTTATAAACTAGCAAGTTGGGTGAGTGAAATGGCTGAGGAGCTAGACCAACCCGATATTGCATTAGCGGCTAAAATCAAGGCATTCCAAGCACAGCCAACCTTCACTGATTACCATCAAATAGAGAGAATGGCTGGAGAAGATTGGCCCATTCTCAAAGAAGATTTACTGGATTATCTCCGTCTCAACGACAATGACTGGTTTGGTAGTGTCAAGGAAGCTAAAGTTAATATTTTTCTAGAAGAAGGATTAGTAGAAGATGCGATCGCCATTGTTACGGAGATGAGTTCTTACCAGTCAAATTTAATTCATCAGGTTATGGATGCCGCTATTGTTCATAACCCCGAATGGGTAATTGCTAATGCTAAACCTCGTGCTGAAAAGATTATGGATGCTAAAAAAGCGGAATATTATGATCAGGCGGCTCAATGGCTCCAAAAGGCGAGGAATGCTTACTATCAAGCCGGAAAACAAGCAGAATGGTCAGTCTATCATAGCGAACTGATGCGAGTTCATAGTCGCAAACCTAAACTAATGGGATTTTTGAAGCAGGCAAAGCTTTATTAATCTCGTAAAAATCAAAACCAGTTAATCTTTAAATATTCTAGCCCTTGAGTTATTTTCAGCAATATTCCCAGGTTTTCTCCCCGATCTATCTCAGCCAATTAAAAGGACAAATCCTCAATTGTCCCTATTTTGCAATCAATAATCTCAATCGGGATTTTGTTAAAACTAAGGGCTTTTCTATTGTTTTTCGGCGATCGCATTTATCCTTGGTTGAACAGGATTTTCCCTATTTTAAGCCCTACTTAGAGCGTGCGATGTTGCCAGAATGTAACGCTTTTTATCTTAATCCCCTACTCCTTCAAACTGGCTCCCAGGTCGATCCCCATATTGATCGCTCGCTGCGTTCCTATTGTAAAACGATTGCCCCGCCTTTAATGGTTAGTGTTCTCTATGTTGATGTTCCGGGTGATTTAATCGGTGGAGAACTCGTTCTGCGATCGCCTAAACGTCAGGTGGGAAAGATTACTCCCCAAGTGAATACTCTGGTATTTTTTCAAGGGGATTTGACCCATTCGGTGAATCCGGTTACTCAAGGACGCGATCGCCTAAGTCTTGTTTGTGAACAATATTGTTTAGATGAATTGGAACTAGCGGAGATTCCAGAATTTCGGTTAGAATCGAGGATCAATCCCTCCAAAAATAAAATTAAACGGTTGACTCAATCAAATCGCAAACAAAAAAGCCATTAATTAGGGCTTGCTGAAAAAGTCAAAAAACGAAAGAAATGTGGGTTAGGGAAGTATAAACTGAAAAAGCAGAGATAACTTATACTTATGATGAGAAGTCAAAATACGAATTTTGTTTAATCTA
>JAYKJI010000206.1:0-2561 GCA_035285405.1 Snowella sp.
TTAAGTTTAGCCCCTCTAGCCCCCCAACTTTGGGGGGAACCGTTCTCTGTGTAAGGCTTTCAAAGTCCCCCAGCATTGGGGGATTTAGGGGGCAAAAATCACAATCTATGACCGTGCCAAGTATATGACTGATGCAAGGCCGCTAACATCACCCTGGCAAAGGATGAAAAGAACCGAGCCTATGCCACCCCCGAACAAATTGGATTGTTTGATCAACTCTCAGAGCATTTGGCCAATGGAGGCACTTTAAAGAACTTTTCCCCCGCATTGACCACCACTATCGAGACTGTCAATCACCCAATAGATACCGCACTAGACAGACCAATAGACACTGTAAATCATCCCCTAGACAGTCCCCTGGAACTCAGTCAAGTTAATGACCTGATGAATCTTGTTCAGGCGATCGCCACCATTACCACCAAACCCGATCCGTTATCCCACCACCGAGCCTTAGAGGAGGCCGTTAAGAATGACTGGATTCTTACCACCGGGGAAATTGAGCGGTTACTAGGGGTTTCCATCCGAGCCAAAGGGGATTACTGTGATCGCGGTTGTTGGCGGTTCACTAAAGCGGGCCGTATTGGCAGGGAACAAGGCTGGAGAGTTAGCAAGATTTAAGCTCACTGGACACTGTAAATTACAAAATAGACACTTTCTGAAAGCCTTGCCGTAGCTTGTTTGTAGCGGTTACTAGGGGGTATTAGGCGATCACCCCTCAATCTATCTCACTGACCCAACCAGTATTGATACTATTAATTTTAAACTTTGAAGCAAAACGGTATAATTAACAAAAAACATTCCGTCATGGCTTTAGAAATCCGTTCCATCAAACGTAAAACTCCCCCAGAGACAATTCCTGAAAACAATCAGGGAACGATGTCCTCGCCAAACACTGCTTCGACTCCCCAAGAGAAGCTGGTTAGTAAAAAAGAGAAAAAAAACAATAAAACTGTCACCTCATCAAGCAAACTAACAACTGAATCTCAACAGACACTGCCTGCTCAAACAACAAGTAAAAAAACAGATTCCTCGTCCCCATCAGAAGCTCCTTCAAGCCAAACCACTGCTAAATCTCAGAAATCTACCCGAAAAAGCCCTGCTCAAGCAGTTGTCAGTCCTGAAACACCCCAAGTTGAACCCCAATCTCTTAGTGCTTCCCAGTCCTTTCAAGCTATTCTTTCAACACCCTTTTTTCAGGCGATCGGTTTTATTCAAGGCGTAATCATTCCAGCAGACAATGGACAGGTAGCGATTCAAATTGGCTCAACGGTTTACAAACTCTATGCTCACCCACAACTCCGTAAAAAACTTAAGATAGGCAAAGAATTTGTATTAAGGGTTTATCCTGCTATAACGAATCAAAAACAAGTCTTTGGATTTTACGTCCTTTCTCGTTGCACTGACAGTCCAGACCAGAAAATTAAACTGGAAGATGCTATTCCCAACCTATTTATCCTCAAAGGGATTTGGCAACTTTATAGTAAATCCAAAAACCCTGTTATTTCCATCTTTCGTAATAGGCAACGTCACCCTAAAGACCTCTGCAAACCGACTCACGTTCCCCTGTTATGGGAAAATCCTCCTGTTCCCCCTTTCTACTTCAATCCTAACCTTACCCCAGGCGAGAAAAAACCCCGACGCTATTTCGTAGCAATACAAGCCAAATTTCTGCCAGAGCAAAGACGATTTGTTTTTGATTCCCTACTGACAAAACCCTCTCGCAAAATCCCCAAATATCTGAAGGAGATCAAACCACTATAAGCCGATAGAACTACTAAAAACCCTGCGAAAAGGGAAATTAAGATTAACTTCTCACCCTATATCAAGAAGAGCCAAAATACGAGGTCTATTTTATGTCTCAATGTATTAATCCAAAATGCCTAAGAATAAATATTAATCACAATAAATTCTGTAATTTTTGTGGATTTCCACTACTGTTAGTTAAACGCTATAGGCCGATCAGATTTCTTGGGCAGGGCGGCTTTGGTAGAACCTTTATTGCTTTAGATGAACTATTACCTTCCAAACCACAGTGTGTTATTAAACAGTTTTTTCCTCAAGTTCAGGGAGCTAATTCCAAACAAAAAGCGAAGGAAATGTTTGAAAAAGAAGCACAGCATCTTGAACGACTAGGAACTAAATTTGAGCAAATACCGACCTTGCTTGCCTACTTTGAAGAAAACAACTATCAATATTTAGTTCAAGAATTTATTGATGGTTTAACCCTAGAGCAAGAGCTAGAAAAAAATGGTAAGTTTTCTCAAGAACAAGTTAAACAAGTGTTAATTGATTTATTATTTATTTTAGATTTTTTGCATCAAAATAAAGTTATTCATCGTGATATAAAACCATCAAATATCATTCGACGTTCATCAGATAAAAAACTATTCTTAGTGGATTTTGGTGTTTCTAAATTAGTTGAAGTATCTTCAAACACTGGACAGTGGGAAGTTCTTGAGGCGGGTAAGTGGAGAAAAGAAAGTCGGACATCCGATACAAAAGAGTGCCGTTATGTCCGAAACTGGCTGATATAAGAAAATTGATAGCCAGTGCTATCTATC
>JAYKJI010000207.1:0-2775 GCA_035285405.1 Snowella sp.
AACTTGACATAGGACTTTTGCTACTCAGAATTATTGCAATGAAATCAATTACAACTACTTTTTCATCGTGATTCCGTCCAATTCCATGTGGAGCATTTTCTTGATTACCCCCTGAACGGTTACTAAATTTTGTTTGTCCAGTTTCTTCATCAAATTGGAAATGGACACAAACCCTAAAACGGTATGTTATAACAAATTATCATAACTTTTGTTGAGCGAAGATAGACATGGGTAACAAAACTTATACAATTAGCCCCGCCAAAATTGGCAATCAAGACGGCTTTCGTTTCCCCCGCGCTTTTTCTAAAGACCATCCCCAGTTAGTGAATGCTTCAGGAGAAGTAGAAGTCCTAGACAAAAATACACTGCTAATCCATCTAACCCCCTCAGATTCAGAAGCAGAAGAGGAAGAAGAAAGCTTAATCATGGGTTTGTTTCTCGATTTTTTAATGAAAACAGCAATCAATCAGCCAGAAACCCTAGTACCTTATACAGAAGCAATGGGCGCGGAAATCGATCAATTATTAGCGGATGTGACTGTTGAATGAGCATCATTATTCGCAATCAGTGGAAAATCTATTTTCATCCCCTATTTGCCCAACAATGGGATAATTTAGTACAGGAGGTAAAACGGCTTAAACAAAAACTGAATACTGAATCCTTTGTCCATCATCCCCAAGCTAAACTTCTTAAAGCCCTGGATCAAGGAATTAGAATAACAATTCCCCAAGACCCCTTAGCCAACTATTTCGCCCTACAAGGTTCACTAAGACAGTTTCGTCGGCTTAAAAAATTGGGTTTACCAACGCGATACCGCTTGTTCTTTCGAGTTTTTCCTGAACAACAAACCATTATCATTCTCTGGTTAGGGTTTCCCCGCAAAGAAGGAGATAAAAAAGATTGTTATGCGGTCTTTGAAAAATTAGTGAAAAAAGGAGAATTTCCCCAGACAATGACAGAGTTTTTAAATCACATTAACGACCCCCCAGAGTAAAATAAACAACAACGCGGAGAAGAACCCACATGAAAATTCAATACTTTCCTGAAACTGATACTTTAGCCATCGAATTGACCCGTAACCCCGTTGTTTCAACTGATGCCGTATCAGATGATCTTATTTTGGACTATGATGAGCAAGGTAAAGTAGTGGTTATTACCCTCGATACAGCATTTTGCTTAATTAAACCATACAGACAAAAAGCTAAAATCCTTACTCAGCAAGCCTTGTAGGAAAAAAACTGTACGTCGAGATCCCGATAAGTGCTGTAATTATTCCAAAAATGTTGATGAAATTAATCTTCAATCCTTTGCTCTACCTTTAGTAACCGCTTAAAAACTATGCATACCCTAGTTGAATCTCCCTCCAAACTATATAGTTCCGTCGAATATTTAGCCCTAGAAGAAAAGTCTGATCAAAGAAATGAATACCGAAATGGAGTGATTGTCCCAATGACTGGTGGTTCCCTGATTCACAATCAAATTATTATCAACCTCTGTACGTTTTTGCGAATTGCCTTAAAACCGAATAAAGGTAAAGTTTTTGCCAGTGATCTGCGAGTCTGGATACCTGAAACCCGTCGCTATACCTACCCCGATGTTTTGGTTATCCGAGATGAACCCCAATTTTATGAAAACCGTACTGATACCATCCTGAATCCAGCCTTGATTATCGAAGTATTGTCCCAATCCACGTCAGACTATGACCGAGGCGACAAATTTAAAGCTTATCGCTCCATTCCTACTTTTCAGGAATATTGGCTAGTAGAACAATCTGAATTACAAGTTGAACAATATTGCAAAACCGATGATGATACCTGGCTCTATCGCGCCTACGAAAATCCTCAAGCCACACTGCGATCGCCGCTCTTAAATGTGGAAATAACCATTCAAGATATTTATGAAGATGTGGATTTTTAGCCCACTTCCAACAGACGAGCATTCAAAATAGTATTGCGGCTCAGAGGAGTAATTTGTGACTCTGCTACCGTAATAACGGCGATTGTTTCCCCCGTCGCATTAAACACTTCCAAACTATAACCATCTTCTCCTTCAGAAACAGGATGATGCTCAACAATCGTGGCCACATCGCCACGACAGAGTTTGTATTTAGGCAAATTTTCTGTCAATGCAACCCTAGAAAATAATTCGTAGCCCATAACGTTAAGAATCTTTATTCGGAAAAAAGGTAACTTCATCTTTTTTAAAATCTACGATTGAAATAGGGGCAATGTCTCAAAAATATTCTCTGACCCTGGCTTCTTTTCGACTTTCCTAGCAGAGTGAATCCCCGATTGAGGAGTGTCCCCTAAGCCATAACGTAACGCCAGCCGCCAACCCTTACCTTTATCTTTGGATAATCCCACTGTCGTCGCCGTCATACTAAATAACCACCAACGTTCTTCGGGGCGTAATGCTAACCAATTTCCGACGGCATTTCCCACTTTTTCGGGGTCTAACCCTTCCACCGCCCAGGCCAAGACACATAATTCCTTTCCCAAAAGGCGATCGACTAAGTTATCTCCTACTTTCCATTGACCCACCTGAAGATTATGAACCTTGAGACGTTGGTTAAATGTAGCGACCCACAATCATAAATGCTTGGGACCACAATCATCGAGTTTTTGGGACCAGATTATCTGCAACTATCGGGTGGTTTGACACGACTTGGAAGGTTAAGAGAGTTGTCCAATCTGAGATAATAAGGGGAAAGTCTTCGTAAGGAGCGACCCAAAGGTATTGGCCATTAGTGGGGCTAGGAGAAACGTTGACAAAAAC